>RFFQ01000006.1 GCA_003697105.1 Gemmatimonadota bacterium
GTAATTTTTACACGCAACAGGCGGCAGTAAACTAAACCCAACCGGATTAGCCCCCACCGGAAACCCCCCTGTTTTCCTCTTGACAGATTCGCAATATTCCCTTATTTGGTAGCAACTCATTTTAGCCTCATATTTTTCGATTACGAAAGGTCATAATGGATATCCGGTTACGACCTAACGAAATTCACCCCGGCATCTATCTGTTTACCAGTTTTAAAACCCTCATGGTTAACAGTACCGTTGTGGACTGCGGCGATGAGGTGATCGTTGTGGATACCCTACTCCGTAAGGATGAAGCTACCCAAGTTGCCGATTTTATCCGAGAAACATTACAAAAATCCGTCAGTTGGATCATCAATACCCATTGGCACAAAGACCATTTGTATGGTAATCAGGCGTACCCCGGGGTGCCCACCATTGCCCATGAAAACTACATCCACAGTGCAGAAGCCCAAAAAATCTTGATGGGACATCGCATGCCGTACCAGCATCCCAAGCTAACCTTCTCCGAGCGGATGCGGCTTACCATTGGTACCCGTCACATGGAACTTCACGGCGCACCGGGACACTCTCCAGATGGGTTGGTCGTCTATCTACCGGAGGAAAAGGTGATGTTCACCGGCGATACCGTGATTGGTAACGGCTCCCGCCGGATCGGTTTGCCTTATGTCCATGAAGGAAATTGGGGACGCTTGGAAGCCACCTTGGAATGGTTGTTGACCTTTAACATTGAACGGATCGCGCCGGGACATGCCAAACCCGGTGATAAGTCCTTGATTCAACAACGGTTAGATTATACCCAACGGTTGCGCCGTTTCGTGCAAGAGGCGCCTCTGGCGAATATGACAAAAGCCGACCTTATCGCCCTGCCCTTGACCGAGTTTACTCACGATGGTAGCGAAGCGATGATGCCCAATCTGCATCACATCAATCTGGAAAAGATGTGGGCAGAACTTCACAACAACACCCCCTAAAGGAGAATTTCATGAAACCGGTCAGTCTCGGATTGATATTCCTCGTACTCTGGGGATGTTCCCCAGAAAAACAAGATTTAAACACAGTCGGACCGGACCCGGACCCGCTTTTTGATGTAACCTTTTACATTTACGACTATAATTCTCGGGAAAGACCCCTTGAAAATGTACGAGTAAGCCTGATTGACTATCCCTCACAAGAGGTTCTCTTTAGCGACCAAACCGGTGCAAACGGACGAACCACACCCTACCCACTCCGCACCAGCCAAAGCTTCCGATTAGCAGTGGAAGCCCCCGGCTTCACTTATCTCAATTCGGGAAAAATCTTTAGCCTAACCTACGTGGACTCGGTGATCTCGATCCCCCTGATTCCCCAGATCGAACCGCTGGCAGAAATACCGTTGTTCACGGATGAACCGATTTATCCCACCGGCGTAACATGGGGGAACAACCGGTTGTGGTTCTTGGGGGGTAAGAACCCTCACAGGTTAGATATCGATCCGCAAACGGTATCCCATAATAACCCTTGTGATACGCTCACCTATCTGAGAGTTTGGCCGGTTTATGTGGAAACAATTGCCAGAAAGCCAACCGAAACTACCGCGCGTTTATGTTTATCGGAGACCGCCACTACCCCATTGACGTGGGAAGTGTCGCTGGTAACAAGGGATAGCACTCCAACTACACCCTCATGGGTGAAAGAAATATATCCCACCCATGGAACCTTACGCGTACCGGGAAACTGCCAGCGAATTAACATTTGGTTTGATACAGACCAACCCGAAGGAGAATACCGCGCCGAACTGAAGGTGATAACCCAAACCCCCCTTTGCCAAGATACGATTTATACCAGTGTGACATTGGACGTCTATTATTATTACCTCTGGGAGACAGATACCTCCGGTGCAAATCCCACAAGGTATGATTTAGATTGGTTCGCCGTTACCCCCGATACCCTACGCATGGACGTCCTCAAACCATACGCGTTAGTATGGGACTTACACTTTCTCGATGGTACCCTGTGGTCCAACTTTGGGAAACGTAGTACGAACAACGGAGATACATGGCTCTACTACCATACCGCAGAGAACCCCGTGTGCATTGGGCATCGTGTACCAACCACTCTAAATATTTTTGGGTCATTGCGCCCCGCACAGGATTTAGCCTATCAAGATGAGAATTATTTATGGGGATGCACGGAGCAATCAGTGATGCGATTGCCGACTCAGCAGTATAATATTCCGATTGAGTCAGAAGCGGTATTTAACTATACGAATATTATCCAGCAGGGAACAATTGGCGGAATTGCCCATGATGGGACAACCCTTTGGATGAAGTATACGGAAAGCAGTTTTATCTACGGTGCCACCCTTGATGAGACGAATACTCCGCCAGATGTCCCCAACCGCCAATACCACCTGATTGCCAATTACGCCCAATATGCCGACCTGACAACAGACCGAAACGGTCGATTTTGGCTGCTGGGGCGCCATACCAATGATACAGCATCACCATTTAAGTTAATCATTTTTGAAATCCCCCAATTATAAGTAGGGTCTAAACTGGAACGTTCAACTCCGTGAAATTGAGATCGCCATGAAACCTTCCATTTTTGGGATCATCTGTTTGCTGTTCTCTTTCGTCAAACTATCCATTGCCGGAATTACCGGTACACTGTCGGGACATATCATTGATAATGACACCCAGACACCGTTGGAAGGTGTCAACGTGGTTCTGGTCGGAACAGATTTGGGCACTATCAGTGATGAAACAGGATATTTTGTGCTGAACAACATCCCTGGCGGAACCTATGCTGTGCGCTTCATGCGGATCGGCTATACGACAAAAACGATCAAAGGGGTGGTCATCCTGATGGACCAGCATAAAAAGATCGATGTTCACTTGCAAGCCACGGCTCTGGACGTCGGAGCAGAAGTTACCGTCCATGCCCAACGACAGTTGTTACAGCAAGATGTCACCGCTACGATGCATATTACCACCGGTGAGGAAATCAATTTTATGCCGGTCAAGGACTTTCAGGATGCCATTAAACGAGAGCCGGGTGTTGTCGGCCGGCATGTGCGTGGCGGTCGCGAAACAGAAGTGCTCTATCTAGTGGACGGAATCCCGATTCAAGAAGCCATTTATGGCGAAACCGGCGCAAACCTACCCAATAGCTCCATTATTGAGATGAGCTTACAAACGGGCGGTTTTAACGCCGAATATGGAAACGCCATGAGCGGCGTGGTGAACGTCGTCACAAAGGAAGGTACGGCAAAAACACAAGGCTTATTCAAATATTACACAGATTATATCGGCGGGGACCAAAGCGATCATCTTAACCAATTTGAATTGAATCTTGGCGGCGGTTTATGGGGCGAAAAGAACAACTATTTCCTCTCAGCAGATTTCGCCACATCTGATACGCGCTGGCGAACCCAATTTGACGGCAAAATTGATGCTCCCAACCTGATCCGCTATAACATCAATGGCAAAGCGGTGACCTACTTCCACCCGCGTCATAAACTGGTGTGGCAAGGGATTATCTCCCATCAAACCTGGACCGATTACGAACACCCGTGGAAACGCCACTTAGAGGGACTACCCGAACATGAAAATAACAGCTATCGCTACAGCCTGACCTACACCCATACCCTCTCCTCAAAAACCTTCTACAAAACCAGTTTAAGCCGGTTTTATGTGTTGAATCAAATTCTAGGGAAAAATAATGGGGTCTATGAGATGGAGGATTACATCTTAGTGAGCGAACCGCCCCACTCAATCCGCTATTTTGTGGACAAACGCGATCCAACCGACCCTGACCCCTTGGTAAAACCCCAATGGCGCGATTCCGAGCAGATAATCACCATCGGTAAAGCGGACTTTACCAGCCAATTGAACCCATTCAACCAGCTAAAACTCGGTGCCGAATTCACCCATTATGATCTGTATGTCAACAATGTGGAATACGTGCTAATTGACCCCGATGCGATTCTACCCGGCTACCCCCCCGAAGCCGCTTATAGCGTCTATGTGACAAAATATGATTATCAGCCGGTTGCCGGTGCGGCGTATCTACAATTTAAAACCGAAGCCTTACAAGAAGTGACCCTCAATTACGGGGTACGTTTTGACTTTCTCGATCCAAAAACCCACCGTCCCGCCGTCGAATTTGATTTCGAGCAAGGACGGAACCCGTTCCGCCCACAAGAAATCATCAATGATAAAACCGTACGGGCAGAATTCCAATATCAGATAAGCCCTCGCTTTGGGGTTTCCATGCCCATCACCGAAATTGATATGATCAATTTTAATTACGGGCACTTTTTCCAGTTCCCCCTGTTTAGCTACCTTTATACTAACCCCACTTACGATTTTAAGGGCTATAACTCATTGTTGGGCAATCCCGATTTAGCGGCAGAAAAAACGGTCGCCTATGAAGTGGGGTGGGAACACTTGCTAACCGAGGATATTAAGTTCAGCGCCAACTATTTTAATAAAGATATTGAAAACCTCATTGATAAGGTAACATTTTACCTCTATGATGCCGAGTTGAATGCCACCAAACCCTTTGAGCAATATCGCAATTTATCCTTCGGGTCATCCTACGGGTTGGAATTTTATCTGGAAAAACGACGAGGTGTGGAAGCATGGAGTGGCTGGCTGGCGCATCTCTCCGGGAAGATTAGCTACACCTGGATGCACGCCAAAGGGTCAAGCTCCCAGTTTGGGACACAGTACGACCCCGAAGGGGTAATTACCGTCCCACCCCATGAATATTATCTCAGTTGGGATCAGCGCCATACGCTGGTAGCAAATGTGGATTATCGCTTGCCCGAAAATTGGGGCATCAATGTGTTATTGCGGGTCAACAGTGGGCAACCGTACACCCCAGCAGACCCCGATCCCTTCGATACGGAAACCCCCGATCCCAATAGCAAACGCATGGAAAGTACAACCTACTTTGATTTTAAGTTGAACAAAGATATGACGTTTGGGTGGCTGTTCGCCTCGTGTTTCCTTGAAGTACTCAATGCGTTTGATGCCGATAATGTAATTTGGGTGGACCATAACGGGCAACCGGGTGGGGTGTATGCAGACCCGACAGCATGGGATGTGGGTCGCCGGATAAATCTGGGCATTCTCGGCAAGTTTTGAACAAATACAAATGGGTATAGCAAAAAAGGCGGAGCAACAGTCTCCGCCTTTTTTTGTTCCAGATGCTTCCGAAGCATTAGACATGCTGATCGATTAAAATCGGATTGCCGTCAGGATCAACGATGACCATACTCCCCGGTCCGGTACCGCTCTCATCCACCTCTTGGGCAATGGCGACCCCTCGTGCTTTGAGTTCGCGCTGTAGGTCGCGTATATCCGTAAACGTCTCCAACGGCTGAGCATCCTGATCCCAACCCGGATTAAAGGTAAGGATATTTTTATCAAACATCCCCTGAAATAAACCGATAACATGATCACCGTTTTTTAGAATCAGCCAATTTTGGGAGGCATCCCCGCCAAAAACGGTAAATCCCAATTTTTCATAAAATGCTTTGGAAATATGAAGGTCTTTCACACTTAAACTGATGGAAAATGCACCCAGTTGCATCTAACTCCCTCCGAGTCTTAAAGGTATAAGGGGTATACTGCCGTTCACGCGCACCGCAGAGTGAAGATAAACACATTATAGTACCGGATATGGTGAACGTCAAGGGTGCAAATAGAAACCCAGCCCTGAAGAATACTATTTGACCAGAAATCGCTTATATTAAGGGCAAAAGATCA
>RFFQ01000042.1 GCA_003697105.1 Gemmatimonadota bacterium
GAGTGGGATGCAAGTGATTTATCCAGCGGGGTTTACATCTACCAACTTGAGACTTTGAACTCTAAACTTAAAACTCAAAAAGCGGTGGTGCTGAAGTAGAAATATCGATGTTGATCACGTTGGCGTTATAACAAATGGCTCTGTGATGTGTGGTTATCACAGAGCCATTTTTACCGGTAGCGGTAATGAATCCATTATTGACAAACCCGGCGGGCATAACATATCATCCGGTTGATTTCTAAGTAGCGGACACCTTTTTTGTGGAAGCATTTCATCTTTCCGAATCGCTTGAGGAGACACTATATGGCAACCCATTTTATCATCGGTATTGCCGGCGGGACGGGGGCCGGGAAAACGACACTGGCAAATACCTTGATTCAGCATATTGGTGCTCAAAATGCCAATTTGATTTGCCACGATTCCTATTATAAAGACCTCTCTCACCTGCCCCAATCGGAACGGGATCGAACCAATTACGATCATCCAGATGCGTTTGATAATGATCTACTTTCGGAGCATTTGCGCCTGCTCCAAAACGGGTAAGCGATCAATATGCCGGTTTATGATTATACGGAACACTTGCGCAAACCGGAAACCATCCGTATTGAAAGCCGGCCCATTACCATTTTGGAAGGGATTTTGGTATTGGCAGAACCGGAATTGCGCCGCTGGATGAACATCAAAATTTTTGTGGATGCCGGCGCCGATATCCGCCTCATCCGCCGTTTACAACGGGATCGCACCGCTCGCGGTCGCACCACGGATTCCGTCATTGAACAATATTTGAATACCGTCCGTCCGATGCACAATACCTATGTTCAACCCTCTCGTAATTTTGCGGATTTAGTCGTGCGAGGAGATGGTGATCTCACCTCCGTTATTCACCTGTTGATGTCCGCCTCTCACAATATTTTGCAAGGACAGCCCGATTGAGGCTCGCCACGCTAAACCGGACGGGGAAAACCGCCTTTTTCGGGGCAATAATCCCCGTTACCGGCCTCTCGTGTTAGCGCCGCCACGCGATAAGTGCCGCGACGACGGGTAAAATCCCCAACAGACAGACAATTAACGCCCCAGTCGGTAAATCATACTTCACCGACAAAAATCCACCGGCGACGGTCATCAGGATGGAAATACCACTACCCAACAGATATTGCGTGCGGAAAGAGGTTGCCAGCATAGAGGCGGCAAATGCCGGTAAGATTAAATAGGCAAAAACCATCAATACCCCAACGATCTGCACAATCATCGCGATAATTAGCGCGAATAAAATGAAAAAAAGCGCTTCCCACCCAAACGATGGACTCTCTCCGGTGCCGGTTTCAAATGATAATTGATAAAATTGGGCATGAAACCGGTAAAACAGTACCAGCGTTATCACCGAAACCACACCCAGTTGGATAATTTCCGGCGATGTGACCCATAGCAAATTGCCGTTGAGGAGCGCCTTTAAATGTTCCGAACCGTGCGGTGACGTGCTCAACAAGACGATCCCCAATGCCATTGAAACAATATACAGGCAGCCGATTGCCACTTCCCGGGTGGTTTTATCCTGAACGTGCCGTAAAAAGGCGAGAAATATCGCCGCCATGAATGTAAACGCTAAACTCAGCCAAAACGCGGGCGTGCCGGCATCTTCCCCCCACAGTAGGATCGCGATAATCGCACCCAATGCGGAAACTTGCGCCAGAGCTAAATCTACAAAAATAATACCCCGCCCCAGCACATGCAAACCAAAATAGGTCAACGTACTCACCACAAACAAACTGACGATAAAGCCCGGCAGCAGAATAGACACCCATTCACTGAACATACATCAATCCTCCTGTAATGCCGCAGAAATGGCGTTGACGAGATAATCGAACAACCCGATGTATGTATCCACACCCGCGATGCCACCGACGGAAAGCGGCAGTTTTAAAGCGTGGATACCGGTTTTTTGATTTAGGTATTTTGCGTGCTTTTCGTTTTGATAGGTGGTAAACAATAAGATGTTCACCTGTTGTTGTTCGATCAGATCAATCACGGCTTTTAAGCGCGCTGGAGAAGGAGCAATACCGGGTTTTTCCTCGAGTTGCCCTGCCGGTGCCAACCCAAACGCATTTAATAGATACCTCCACGAACTGTGATATTCCAACACGGGTTGTCCTTTGTAAAGCGCCATTTTTTCGTGCCAGACCGCATTTGCTTGCATCAAACGGGTTTCAAAATCGGCATAATTGCGCTGGTAGGCACTCGCATTTGCGGGGTCTAGGGTTGCCAAACGTTCACAGATCAGTTTCGCGACGGCAAGTCCATTCATCGGGTCAAGCAGATAATGCGGGTTGCCTTCAGGATGGACATCCCCCATGGATCGGTCAATGGGGCCGGCTGGCTTATCCAGTAATTCCACCACCGTAGAGCCGTCCACGTACCCCGGTTGCCCGACAAGGATGCTCTTGTTACGGGCAGATTGGAGTAGCACCGGTAACCACCCGATTTCCAAACTGGCTCCGACACAGACCAACATATCCGCCTTTTTTGCCGCTAAAATCATGCTCGGTTTGGGTTCGATGAAATGCGCATCCTGACTGCCTTTCGTTAAGCTTTTTACCTGAATTAAATCTCTGCCGACTTCCTGTGCCAAAGCCGCCAAATCTTGGGTAGTAGTCACCACATTCAACACGTTCGCATCACTATGACTGATCAGCACCCCGATCACTATCCATACCATTATGATTTTTTGCATCGATCAACACCTCCTGCTCAAAACGTGTGGGCGGCATGAGCACCCATCATAAATTCGTACTGAAACCAGACCGTATGCGCGGGGTCGGGTAACCGGTCATCATCATCATAATTGTATTGCAACCGGAATTTGCTAAACTCGGAGGGATACCAACTAAGATTGGCAGAATACCGTGACCGTTGATTGAAAGCATTCCCTTTCGCCTGTTCTGCTCGCATCCCCACAACCCAACCGGGTTGGAATCCCCACGCTATTTGCCCGTAAAACCCAGAATCGGTTAGGGTTTGTGCCGGGACAAGCTCGTTGTCCTCTTCATGGAAAAATTCCGCCACTTCGTAATCACGCCATAGCCATTCCCCTTGAAGTTGCACAAACGGAAAACCGCGCTCGGTGGAAAGGGGTTTCCATTTGAGGAGCAAATCAACCCCCCCAATGCGGGTTATTGCGGTTTCGCTGGTCGCATTGGGTCCCGTTAGCAAAGACACACCGATATTGGTGGTGATCGTCTGGCTGACATCAACGGAATTCAACCAGCGAAAGGCATAAATCAGGTCTGACAAGTCACTGATCGATGTATTCACACGGGGCAAATGCTCGGGGTCGTCGTCTCGTAAGCCGTGAGCATGCCCATGTTCTTCTTCGTCTTCATCTGCACCGATAAAACTGACCGCCGTCTCTCCTTCCGAATTTTGCACCCCAAGATAAAACTCCGAATAAAACGGCAGAGACGGTAACCATGACAAACGGAGTCCGGGATTCCGCAAGCCTTCGCCTCCGATTAAGCGAGAATAGATTACCGGCTGATCAA
>RFFQ01000043.1 GCA_003697105.1 Gemmatimonadota bacterium
CGCCGGTGGAACATCCCATGTCTGATCTTCAGTGATGGTGCCGCCATTGATCAAAATCGCGTTATATGCTCCATCTTCACGAGGAGTAAACGTGTTGGTGGTGAACAAATTACCCGCGATCGATGCTGGAACATAGACCGGAAAGTTACCGTTACCAGAGAACGTTGATCCGATAATTGTTGGAATGGCATTCACATCGTTAGATAGAATCCCATACGCCGCATTATTGATAAACTGGCAGTTGGTAACCGTCGCATCCGACCCGCTCACCAGATACAATCCCGACGCCGTTGTCGGATTCCCATTATTCTGGATGATACAATCGGTCAGTTCCGGTGCACTGTTCTGATTAAAATAAAGCCCGTAATAATAGCTGTCCTGAAACGTACAATTCGTAAAGGTTGGGCTGGATTGGTAAGCGTACACATTGCCATAGCCGCTTCGTCCGCCGCGCTCAAACGTGGCATAATCCACTGTTGAAGCGGAAGATTCTGCCCCGTAAAACTGGACATACTGCCAGTAATTAGAGCCATTTCCTGAAAATAACACCGGTTGGTCTTCCGTACCATTGACATCCAGAACACCGCGGATGTCAAGGTAGTAATTCCCGTTGAACAGGATTTCCACTCCCGGATCAACCGTCAGCGTTGCCCCGGATTGTACCTGAATGTTGGTCATCAGGATATACGGACTGCCGGATAGCGTCCATGTGGTACTTTCGGTGATGTGGCTGTTGATTTGGGTCTGAGCAAAAGTGCCAGATGTACCCCCCAACAGGATCACCAACACCATCCAAAAACCAATTGAAATTGAGCGTGACATCATCCACTCCTTAGAAAAGAGGTGAAAAATAGATTTGATCGCAATTTGATACACGTACGCCTGAATATAGCGCTGGACCCAGGAAGTCTGTACCCGGCGGCATATCCCCACATCATCAAATGGGCGACCTAATGGAGAAAAGCCCTAAGGGTTAAGGAACCCTTAGGGCTAATATCTACTGTTTACATCCCTAAACTAAAACCGTACCCAATATCGACACCTAAGTACGTTACGGCGTCACCATCCGAAGTGATATAGTGATAAAGTGTTTCAATTTTAATATTGTTACCTCCCATTGGCATTTGGAAACCTGCGCCAATAGCAAATCCGAGATTATTATCTTCCACATCACCCGCACCTAGATAGTAACCAATATTCCCCACAGCATAGGGTTTCATATCACTTGCACCGAAGGCATACTCTGCACCCACTAACACCGGAATAAAGGCGTATTGAGGACCTTCAACCGTACCGAACCCACCCAAATCAATATCTTTTGTACCAAAGGTGTGGTACGCAACACTGCCCCGAAGACTGAGCATGGAGTTCATCGATTTGGCGACGGTTACACCTCCACCAAAACCCATTTCAGCGGCATCAGCCAAATCACCAGTCGGCACCGCGAGCGATCCATTGATCGTCAGTTCTAATCCCTTCTGCGCGGATGCAGAAGCCGGATAAATCAGGGTTATAAAACCCAGTGCAACAAGGAGAACGAACATGTGTTTCATATAAAAACCCTCCACAAAAAAGTGAATGAAAAGTAAGGACACTCTCAACAAACCCACATGGTTTGTCACAAAAACTAAATTCGGAAGAGAGATACAGACCGCGCTCAACCGAAACGGGAGCGCAGGTCTGTAAAACAACAACCTGAGTAGCGGTTGTTATGGGCAATTCAGAATCCTATTGAACGGTTACTGTGACACTCGTTACAATTTCAGCGATGATCGGGTAGCTTTTACCCCCTTGATCAACGACATTATAGCGATATTTAACCACCTGCAACATCGCTTCGCCGGAAATATCGGACATATCCCCCGCAGAAATCGTATGGCTACCATCATCTGCCAAATTCACCGGTGAAAAATATTGGGCGTCACCGTCCATATCCAGCAAGGTGATCATCACGTTATTATCGTTAGATGTATTCGTCCACGCGATTTGCAAACCTGCCGATTTATTGACGGTTGCATTTGCTACCGGTTGGGTCACATTAAATGCGGAAGGGCTACTCACCGAACCACTAAATGAGGGTACGCCACTACCGCCGGAAACCGTCCAAGAATGGTCTGATCCGTCAAAATTAACCCCAGTTAATTGTTGCAACGGATTCTGTGGATCGGGAATCATGTAATAGGTGTACCCGTCTTGGGTCATTTTGCCAAGCATGTTGCTGTTGACCGAAACATCCCCGGCATCCACACCACCATCACCAAACGTGGCATACGCCATCGTCATGGCGACCGGAAAACCACCCACATTCATGCTGTAACTGATGGTTGCCATCATGCCACCATAATCCGTAACACCTAAATCCGGTAACGGTTGCCCGGTTTGGTTTGATGGTGTACCGCCATTGTTACCACCACCATCGCCGCCGCCATCATCACTATCGCAACCAACCGCAAAGATAGACAAACTGATCGTGAGTAACAGGACCCACAATCCTGAAAAATATCGTTGTGTCATAAAGAACCTCCACACATAAAAAAGGTGAATTAAATGTGATGCTTTCCTCACAGAAAGACATCTTGTTGATTTTCAAATACGCATTAAACCTCCTTCACCCGATGGGAAAAGACGATTATCAATATGGAGTAAACACAAGAATGATGCCAGATCACCTTTCCCCGCTATAGTAAGATAACTATTTGAAAATAAAGAGAATATTAAAATAGCACAGGAGACCCAATCGTTGTATGATTTTCATACAACAGGGGTCACCGGTCAGGCTAAAATGGGGTGAATCATGGAAAGAAAAGTAAGGTCAGAAGGGTGTGTACTCAGATCATACACTGTACACGAAGCAGTCATGGTTCTTCGCCATGCGGCGGCATTATCCAGACCCAACAGTTTCCGTTTTTTCTTAGCGGCTTGGAGTTTGGGGGTAAACGTGGATGTGATACAAACTAAGATGGCGCCAAGCCGTACTTTTCAATCAATTTATATACCCGGTGACGGTACACTCCCAGTGCCGCTGCCGCTTGGGAGATATTCCAGCCAGATTGGTTTAATGCACGTTCCACCAGATACCGTTCCAGTGCATTTTTTTTATCATCTAAGGTATCACCATCTAACAAATGAACCACCTGATCCAGCGTGGGAGTATCTGCAACCGGTCGCGTGGCAGGGAGATTTACCGGTTGGTCTGGAAAGAGGTCGCCCACGGTTAGCAACTGATCCGCTTTTTGCCGGAGGACAGCTTTGGCAATGGTATTTTGCAGTTCCCGTACATTGCCCGTCCATTTTTGACGTTTCAGCGCTTCCAGCGCCTCTTTGGTAAAGCCGGTGATAGGTTTGTGGCACTCTTGGGCATATTTTTCCAAAAAATGATACGCCAATAAGGGGATGTCCTCTGGGCGATCGGCCAACGGGGGTACATAGATGCGTAGCACGTTCAACCGGTAGTATAAATCCTGCCGGAACGTCCCTTGCGCAATCTCTTTTTCCAATTGCCGGTGGGATGCCGCCACGATCCGCACATCCACCGGTAATGGATGCTTCCCCCCAATCCGCCAGACCTGTTTTTCTTCCAAAGCGCGGAGTAACTTCGCCTGAATTTCTACAGAAAGTTCCGCGATTTCATCTAAAAAGAGCGTACCGCCTTGCGCGAGTTCAAACTTGCCCGGTTTGGCAACGGCACCGGTAAAAGCGCCCCGTTCCTGCCCGAACAGTTCGCTTTCTGCCAATTCCCGGGGGATCGCCGCACAATTCACCGCAATAAACGGAGCTTGCCGTCGAGAGCTTAACCGGTGAAGTGCCCGTGCCACCAGTTCTTTACCGGTACCGGTTTCCCCCTGAATCAATACGGTCAGATTCACTTTTGCCGCTTCCTCAATCGCCTGATAAACGGCTTGCATTCGCTTGCTGTTGCCCACAAAAAATCCCAGGTGTTGGATTTCGGATTGCACCCGTAGGTGTTCTGCTTCTTCCTGTTGCACCAGTACGGGTGTGAGAATATCCGCTACCTGTTGCACCTGTTGCAATATCGCCGGATCGAATGCCCCCCGCTTCACCTGCCGTCGATCCAGATAAACCGCACCGATCCCATTACCTTGTATCCGCATTGGCACGGTTAATACGGAGAGAAACGGTTTGCTGATGACACTAGGATTTTCCCGAAATTCGGCCTCATCGGCTGCGTTTGCCACGCATAACGGTTGGTTCTGATTGAACGTTTTGAGCAAGATCGACCGGCTAAAATCCACATCGTCGGTATCCATTCCCGAGGAGACGGCGCGGACTTCCAATCGATCCGTTTTGGAGTTATGGACAATCACCTGCCCGCAATCCGCTTGACAAAAATCGACCAAAAAGCGCAGCAACTCTGTAAATGCCACTTCTGGATTCATCAATTTGACCAACGCCTGAATGAGTGACAGCGTCGATGTTTCGGATGCCATTGTCTGTGAACCCTCCTTAAGAGTTTTTACCCGTTTTTGATAGCTCAACGTAGGTGTTTGCCGGTAAAGCTGTTCGTATCGCTCAAGTGCTTGTTGCTGGTAGTCCGCTGCCCGTGGATCACCCATTTGGCAACAGACCCACCACTGGGCATAGGCTATTTGTGCCTGCTGGTGTAAAGAGTCCGCTATCACGGCTAAATCCTGTAATTGGGTTCGTGCTTCTTCCGGTTTTCCCTGTTTGGCGTCAAGTTCTGCCCGCAACAACCGGCAACGAAAGTCCGTATCTACTTTTTTGGTCTGCTCTGCCAGATATTGGGCTTCGGTGAGTAACGGTGCTACCGAATCGTATTTCTGCTGGGCAAACGCCAATCGTGCCGTATCCACCAACACATCCGCTAATTTGTGTTGGATACCCATCTGCCGTGCTAAGGTCAAGGCATGTCGGTAGGCTTCGTCCGCTTCATGAAAGCGGTTGAGCTCAAAAAAAAGACGTCCCCGGGCATGGTAGGCATTGAGTTGGGCGGATTTATCCCCGATATCGGTTGCCAATCCTAGTTGTTGATCGAACCAATTAAGCGCCTCTTCAAAATCGCCTTGGGTTTGCAACAGGGTACCGATATTCTCCATGACAACTAGCAGCGCAACTTTATCATCCAACTGTTGGCAAAGCGCCAACTGTTTGCGGTAGCATCGCATCGCTCCGGCAAAATCTCCTTGATCATCGTAAACGGTGCCCATATTGCCCCAGGCCCAAGCAACTTCCCGCTGATTTCCCATCTCTTCTGCGAGCGCCAAATGCTGGAGATAATAGTCCATTGCGGTATCATAATGGTGTTTGTCCGCGTGGATGTTCCCCAGATTGCAGAGTGCCACCATCATTTTTGTTTTGTCATTTATCCGGCGGGACATCTCTAGCACGGTTTCCAATCTTTGTTGTGCCTTGTCTAATTGTCCCTGTCGGTAATAAATCAACCCGATGCTACCGAGCGCCGTGGTCACCTGATTTTCATTATTGAGAGACCGCCCAATGCTTAATTCTTGCTCAAAGTAATCTAAGGCATCCTCGTAGCGTCCGGTTAAATCTGCTACGCGCCCTAAATGCCCTAACGCTTTACCGATTCGGAAGGTATCATTCATCGTTTGTGCCCGTTGTAATGCTTTGTGATAAACGGCCTCTGCTTGTTCCCAAGCACCGGTGAGCATCAGAATTTCACCCTTTTTAAATTGATAATCCCAGTAGGTGATCGGGTCTTCCAGAGTTTTTGCCAGTTCCATCACCCGTTGGTACCACTGCAACGCTTGATCATTTGCATAGCACCGGCGGGCAATATCTACCGCTTGTTTGTAGTAATGCAGGGCTTTTTCCGGCAAATTGGCGGCATAAAAATGATGAGCGAGTGCCTCAACCCTCTGCTCCACCGGATCGGCGAGATACTGCTCTTCCAGCATTTCTGCCATCTTCCGGTGCCAAGCGGTGGCATGATCCGAGTCAATTTCCGCCAGCAAGATTTCTCGCACCGCATCATGTACAAACTGATAATTTCCTCGTTCATCATCGATTAAGCGCATTTGACGGGCTTCATTTAAGGCGGTCATTACCGCATCTTCGCTTTGATCGAGCAACATTAGCAAGGAGTCGATCTCAAACACGTTTCCGATCAGCGCGGCAACTTGCAACACATTTTGCACCGTGGCATTTAGGCGGTCTAACCGTTCCCGGATGACGGTCTGCAAATTATCCGGTAACTCCTGCCGCTCCAGTGCCTCCACATCCAAAAACCAACCCTGAATGTGGCGGGTTAGGATTCCTTCATCCAGCAAATGTTCCAAAACTTCTCGCACAAAAAAGGGATTGCCCCCGGTTTGCTGTGCCAGTGTTTTGATCAAGCGCTGAAAAGCGAAACTGGTAGGATGCAATCTACCGGGTGTAAATGGGGTCTCCGGTTCCGGCGTATCCCGCGGCAGACCAAGCATAGATACCACCATGTCATGAATGCCAGCGGTATCCAGCGGTGGTAATGGGAGAATTTTAACATCCGGATTCGATTCAAGCAACGGCAATATGGGCTGCAAGGATGAATCTGGCACCGCATCCGGGCGGTATGAGCCGATCAACAGAACCCCACTACCTGCCAGTTGGTCGACAGCATGGTAGATAAATTTTGCTACATGCGTATCTGCCCAGTGTAGGTCATCCATATAGATTACTAGCGGGATTGATTCATCTGCCGCCACCTGTTTGAGTAGATTACAGAAGGTCGTCAGCCGCTCTTTTTCCGCTTTTTGTGGTGATGAGGGCGGGTGGGCTTCAATCTGGCTCATAAAGGAGTGGGACGCCAACTCCGGCATGATAGTTGTCAATTCCCATGCTTGTTCACCAAACCAGCGGGCTTTTTCCGCATCGGAGCGATCCGCGAAGCGCGCCAAGAGTTGGGTCAACAGGTCGCGAAGGGGTTCGTAAAGGCGTTGCTCTGGGGTACACTTTGTCTGAAACACGATGGCATTCTGGAGGTAAATCGATTGAAACGTTTCCCACAGCCGTGTTTTACCAATGCCGGCTTCTCCAGCTAGAAATAGCGTGTAACTGGTGCCTGCCTGTGCCGCGGTGAGCGCATTTTGTAACGCGGTAATTTGTACCGTTCGCCCCATTAGCTGAGGGGGTAGAAGATACATTCCAGCGGGTTGTTGGGGAATAGACAGCTCACACGGGATGAGCTGGCGGACTCGCGCGATCACATCCAAAGCACTGGGAGGACGGTCTGCCGGGTCTTTTGCCAATAACTGGCAAATGAGATCATTCACAATAGAAGGTAGCTCCGGGCGATACCGGATCGGAGGCGTTACTGCCGTATTGAGATGCTGAAACGCAATTTCAGTCCATGTTTTACCATGGAAGGGCAAACGACCGGTAACCAGCTCGTATAACACTACCCCCATTGCATACAAATCACTGCGGGGATCAACCTGACTAGCATTGTTGCACTGTTCCGGGGCGGCATAATGCACCGTGCCCAAAAACGTGCCCGGACTTACTTCTGGCATCGAACCCTGCCACCGGATCAAATCAAAATCCGTAATTTTGAGGCAGTCTTCCTCCGTGACGAGAATATTTGCCGGTTTTAGGTCTCGATGAACAATTTGGCAGCTGTGAAGTGCATCCAAACCTTGACACAATTGGATCAACAGGGGTATCACCGCCGAAATATCAGAAGGGAAACCTGCCGGAAATCGCTCTGAAATCGGCTTCCCCTGGATCAACTCCATCACAAAACCGAACATTTCACCCGTCTCGACCCACTCGATCATGCGTACACAATGCGGGTGCTGCACCTGCTTCGCGGTAATAAAACCGGCTTTAATACGCTGTCGTTCTGCCTGATAAGCGGGGTGAATCTGTTTGAAAGCGGCAACCTCACCTGTAAGGCGGTGCCGTACTTGTGAGACCGTTCCGAATGTTCCGGCGGCAATGTCCGTTTCGATGACCCAATCCATTAGTTATCCATTTATTACATGCTATAAAAATCGTAGGTTTACACCATAAGACGCAACTAAACTTGAAACTTGAAATCTAAATTGTCAACGGGTTTTTCGGAAACAGTGGTGAATGCGCAAAAAACCCACCAACCCACCAACTCCCGAATCAGGATTTAGGAATTAGGGGAACGAAAGCCGCAACTCCCCAACTCCCGAACTCACAAACTCCCCAACTCCCGAACTCCCAAACTCCTAAACTCACAAACTCCCCAACTCCCGAACTCCTAAACTCACAAACTCCCCAACTCCCGAACTCCTAAACTCACAAACTCCCCAAC
>RFFQ01000044.1 GCA_003697105.1 Gemmatimonadota bacterium
AAAATATTTTTTCCTCTGTCCAGACTTTTTCGAAAAGCGGTAAACGCTTTTCCCACCTTCTCTTGAATTTCGGCAGACATACCGCCTTCTTTCAAATTCTAATAATTCTAGATTTCTTCCATTTTTGTACACATAAGAATGACTATACATGAAACCATTAAACGTGTCAAGAAAAATTTTTATACCAATTGACTTTTCCCCTTTTTTGTTATATTCTGCTGAGGTTGAATGAATTTACTCACAAAAATGGAGGTTCTGCATGATCCGTAACTTGTTTATTTTATGGATGGTATTTCCCACCCTAATCTGGGCGTACTCGTTCAACCCACCCAACGGACGCACTGGCGCACCGGGGCAAGAAACCTGCAATGCTCCGTATTGCCACAACTCCTACGAACTCAACGAAGGCGACGGCATGATCGAGTTTGTTGGTCCTGACGAGTTTAATCCCGAAGAGACCTACACGATCACCATCCGCGTTTCGGACCCGGGACAATCGCGCTGGGGCTTTCAGGTCACACCGTTAGATTTGGGTTCGATTGAGCTAATCGATACGGAATACACCCGATTGGAGGATGATGGCGGCGATCTGTACGTGGAACACACGGCGGCGGGTACCTACAATGGCACGCCGGATGGTCCTGTGGAATGGTCGTTTGATTGGACAGCTCCCACCGAAGATGAAGCGCCCATTGATGTCACCTTTTATGTGGCGGCCAACGCCGCCAATGCCAACGGACAACCCTCTGGCGATTATATCTATACCCAGCATTTTGTCGTTGATCTCTCTAATACAGGGATTGAAGATGAATTCAACCCTGCCGTGCCGGCAACGCCATTGAAACTTTCAAATTATCCCAACCCGTTTAATCCCCGTACCACGATTCGCTATGCAATTCCCACACATGATCACGTGACACTCGGGATTTACAATATCACTGGGCAGTTGGTTCGGATAGTAGTCGATCAGCCCCAAGCCCCCGGTGAGTACTCAATTTTGTGGGATGGTACGGATGATCGTGGGCAGAGTGTCGAAAGTGGGCTTTATTTGTACCGTCTGGAAACAAATACCCAATCGGTTGCACGCACGATGGTGCTACTACGATAAACCGGATCGTCTTCGTGTACTCGTAAGCATAAAAAAGACCCGAAGTTGGTAGAACTTCGGGTCTTTTTTATAACGTCGTTGTGTTTTGTATCAACCGGTAATAAACTGAAGTGAGAGCTTCGTCCAGTTGGCAAGGGGTGTCCAGTAAATACCCAGTAAAATAACGAAAGCTGCGAGAACGCCCAACATCACGGTGTGGAACGTTGGTACCGCAATTGTGGAGTCGTCATCTCCTTTATCAAGATACATGGCGCGGATAATGCGAACATAATAAAAAAGAGAAATGACACTATTGAGGATGGCAACAAAAACCAGCCAATACAGCTCCTGATGAATCGCCGCCGCAAACAGATACACTTTACCGATAAAGCCCCCAAACGGCGGCAATCCGGTGAGCGAGAGCAAAAAGACGGTCATGGTTGCCGAGACAAGCGGCATTCGCCACCCCAACCCGCGATAATCCTCAATAGATTCCGATTGGGTGATGTTGTACACCACAATCACTACCAAAAAGGCGCCGATGTTCATCAGGTAGTAAATAACCAAATAAAATAGAATGGCTTGGATACCTTCTGTCGTGAGTAAGACCATTCCCATTAACATATAACCGGCATGCCCGATGCTGGAATATGCCAATAACCGCTTGACGTTTTGCTGAGGAACGGCTGCTAAATTCCCCACGGTCATCGTGGCGGCAGAAATAATGGCAAACAAGGACATCCAATCAAATGCGGGTAAATTCATCCAAAAGGCATCATTATTTGGTGTGGCAAATACCACGTAGAAGAACCGGATAAAGACGGCAAATCCCGCGGCTTTGGGTCCGATGGAGAAAAAGGCCGTAATAGGGGTTGATGAACCTTCATAGACATCCGGTAGCCAGACATGGAACGGTACCATCGCAATTTTGTATCCAAAACCAGCGGTGGTCAATATACCGGCAATCATCAGCGGTAATGAGGGGACTGAATCCGCCATCAACCGGTTCCCGATCTGGAAAATATCGGTTTGACCGGTTAAGCCGTAAAGCCATGATAGACCGAATAGCATGGCACCGGAGGACGCCGCCCCAAAAACAACATATTTCAGACCTGCTTCGGAGGCTTTGGCATTGTGCTTGGAGAACGCCGCCAGTATGTAGGAGGGCATACTGACCATCTCTAAGGCTAAATAGATCATCACCATATCCGTGGCGGTGGCTAAAAACATCATCCCGACGGTGGTGAAGAGGACCATGGCGGAATATTCGCCAAAACCGGTACGCTCAAGGTCTTGATAACGGTAAGAGATAAGCATGGTTAATAGTGCCGCGGCAATAGCAAGCACCCGGAAGAAATGACCAAACGCATCGAACGCCATCATTCCGTAAAATAAGCGGGCGGATTCCGCATCCTTCCCACTTAATAGCACACCACCTGCTATGACCAAGCCCGCCACCGTTGACCAAAAGACCAGAGGAGTTTTGGCTTTGAAAATATCCAAACCGACAACGATAATCGCGAACAAAATCACTATAAATTCAGGCAGGCAGTAGGCTAAACTTTCAATATTTGATAATATGATCGTATCATTCATAAGATTAATCCGATTTCAGAGATTAATGTCCGAGTAACGGTTGGAAAATAGTCAGTAACTGGGTTACGGAGCTTGACATCAAGTTTAGGACCGGCATGGGATAAACACCGAGAACCAGTACGATCACCGCCAAGGGGGCTAATGTGAAGATTTCACGACCGTTGATTTCCACAAGCTCACTTAAATGGGCGTGTTGTTCATATTTTTGTGCATCAAAGGGACCAAAGAACATCCGTTGCAAGGTCCAAAGCAGGTATGCCGCCCCTAAAATGATGCCGGTTCCGGCTAAAATTGTATGGCTGGGATACACTTTGAAGGAGCCGATTAACACCAGTGCTTCACTAATGAAGCTACTAAGTCCCGGTAAACCGAGTCCGGCAAAAAAGGCAAAGCTTGTCCAAACGGTGTAAAGGGGTAGCCGGTTTGCCAATCCGCCAAATTTATCAATATCCCGGTGGTGCGCCCGGTCATAAATGACACCCACCACGATAAACAGCATCGCTGTGATCGTTCCATGATTGAACATTTGGAACAGTGCTCCGTTAATGCCTTGCGGGGTAAAGGCAGCCATTCCCAACATCACAAAGCCCATGTGACTGATACTGGAATAGGCAATGAGCTTTTTCATATCGTTTTGCGCCATCGCGCACAGGGCGCCATAAATGATGTTGATCACACCTAACAGGGCTAAAAAGCCGGAAAACCACACGGAAGCATCCGGTAACATGGGATAGCTGATGCGGATAATGCCGTAAGTCCCCATCTTCAACAGAACGCCCGCCAGAATCACGGAGATCGCGGTCGGCGCTTCTACGTGAGCATCCGGTAACCAAGTATGGAACGGGAATACCGGTACTTTAATGGCAAACCCGATAAACAATAGGATGAACATCAGTTTATCAAATGGTAATACCATGCCGAATAAGTGAATCGTGGCGTGGTTGAAGGTGGTTGCCGCAGACATTAACGAAATCATGTTGAATGTATGTAATCCGCTGGTATAATATAAGCCAAGCATGGCAACGAGCATCAACACACTGCCTAATAACGTGTATAAAAAGAACTTGATCGCGGCGTAAATTCGGCGAGGTCCGCCCCAAATGCCAATTAGGAAATACATTGGCAAAAGCATAACTTCCCAAAAAATGTAGAATAGGAAAAAGTCCAAGGCAACAAAAACGCCCATCATACCGGTATCCAAGAGCAAGAACATGGCGAGATAGCCCCGAAGACCTTTTTCGATATTCCACGAGACAAAAATACACAAAAAGGAAAGTAACGCCGTGAGCAACACCATAGGCGTACTCAACCCGTCAATGCCCAGATAGTATTGGATATTAAAGGCAGTAATCCAGTTCATCTGTTCAACAAATTGGAACGAACCGGCATCATTGACGCCACCAGCGGTATAATCATAATGAACATAGATATATATTGCCATTAGCACTTGTAAAAAGGTCACGCCGGCGGCACTCCATTTCATGATCGCTTTTTTATCAGCCGGCGTAAATAAGATCAGCAGAATGCCCAGCAATGGTATAAATGTAATCAAGCTTAAAATACCCATAAATCGCTCCCGACATCCCTTGGATGTCTGCCTCCTTCTACCGGATAAGTGATGAGGTTAGTTGTCTTTCGGTTAATTTCGATGTGAACATGGTCTGCCTTAGTTCAATTGAATAAAAATGAGGACCAACAGACCTACAAACAAGAGGTACACATAATTTTCAACGAAGCCGGACTGCAACTTCCGCACCCGGCCGCCCATCAGTTGGACGGCATTTGCGACTCCATTGACGACACCATCCACAACATAGGTATCAAATTTTCCTTCCAGCCACGAAATGTAACGCACTATGGTTGCTACCCCATTGACAATCCCATCAATAATTTTGAGGTCAAAGGTTGCCAATGCTTTGCTCAAGCGGATAGCACCGCCAATGACCGTTGCGCCATAAATTTCATCCACCCAATATTTATTATATAACGTTTTATAGATGAAGCGGAACTTGGCAGAAATAGCCGCCGGTAAATCCGTCTTTTTCAGGTACATCAGATATGCCAGCCCGATTCCGGCAAGAGCTATGAGAACGGAAAGTCCCATCAAAATATACTCCATCGGGTCATGGTGATGGGCGTCACTTTTATGCACCGGTGTTGTGGTGACGTGTTCTGCCATTGCCGGTTTTTTATGTTCTATTCCCTCCCCATGAACGTTACCTGCAGTGAGTTCGGTAAGGGGTGTTTCATGCCCAATAAGGCTCGTATGGGGGGAATGGAAGACCGGTTCTAAAAAGTGCTCGATATGATTTCCACCGCCGAGCGCGGCCGGTATGCCCACATACCCGCCTACAATCGCTAAGAATGCCAGTACGATCAACGGGATGGTCAAGGTGTTTAAATGTTCGGGGTGGATGTGCTTTTGAGCATGTTCAGTCAAGCGACTGTTGCCAAAAAAGGTCAAAAAGACCAAGCGCCACATGTAAAAGGCAGTCATTCCGGCGGCGATTGCCCCAATCAGCCACAGTAACCAGTGTCCGTGGGGTGAGCTATAGGCTTTCCAGAGAATTTCATCTTTACTAAAAAAGCCGGAGAAGCCGGGAATGCCGGAAATCGCGAGGGTGGCAATGACAAATGTCCATGTGGTATAGGGCATGTGTCGGCGCAAATTGCCCATGCGGCGAATATCTTGTTCACCATCTAAGGCATGAATGACTGCCCCCGAACCCAAAAACAGACATGCCTTAAAAAAAGCGTGAGTCATCAGGTGGAAGATACCGGCGCTATAGGCGGCAACACCCATCCCCAAAAACATATAACCCAACTGGCTGACTGTGGAATACGCCAATACCTTTTTAATATCATTTTGTACCAGACCAATACTGGCGGCAAATATTGCCGTGATCGCCCCGACACTGGCAACTACCGCTAACGTGGCCGGCGCAAGCGTGTAAAGGAAGTTTAGACGCCCGATCATGTAAACCCCAGCCGTCACCATCGTCGCGGCGTGAATCAAGGCACTGACCGGTGTGGGACCTGCCATCGCATCTGGTAACCACACGTAAAGTGGAATTTGGGCGGATTTACCCGTTGCTCCAATGAAAAAAAAGAGCGTGATTAAGGTGACAACCGGTAATCCCCAAAATTTCATACCGTCTAGTAGATGGGCATATTGACCTAACTCATAAAAATCAACCGTCCAGATGCCCACGTTCCCCAGTGACCAGAACAACAGCATAATTCCGGCTAAAAAGCCCAAATCCCCAATGCGGTTGGTGATAAATGCCTTCATCCCTGCTTTGGCTTTAGCCGTATCATCAAACCAGAACCCGATCAGCAAATAAGAACACAAGCCAACGCCTTCCCAGCCGATGAACATCAAGAAGAGGTTACTGCCCAATACTAGGGTCAGCATGGAAAACATAAACAAATTCAGATAGGTAAAATAACGGTAATAGCTGGTATCGTGAGCCATATACCCAATTGAAAAGATATGAATCAGGAAGCCTACACCGGTCACGATCAGGATCATTAATGATGAAAGCGGATCGACCAAAAATGACACATCCGCGATTAAATCACCCACACGAAACCACGTGTACAAATAGGTGATATAATGCCGGCTCGCCGGTTCGAGTGATAACATATAAAAGAAGTTCCAACTGGCGAGAATGAAGGATAGACCGACCGTACCGCATGCCAACAGATGAATCGGGGTTTTACCGAAGGTAGTTTGCACCTTCTTCCCGAAAAAGCCGTTGATTGCGGCGCCAAGAAGCGGCAAAATCGGAATCAGCCAGATAATATCCCGTATGAAAGCCATTGATAATCTCCCAAAACGGTATTGAGGTGGGGGTATCCCCCTCAACAACATCCGTATAATAGATTATGAGTATATATTAATATGTGTCCCCCGCCACGGCGGGACGGCGATACTGTATGTTGGGTTAATCTTTTAGTTGGGTTAGTCGATCCACTTCAATGGTGTGGATATTCTGATAAATGCCCAACACAATCGCTAACGCGATCACGGCTTCTGCGGCGGCTAACACAATGATGAACACCGCAAAAACTTGACCCGAACCGCCAACATAATGGGCAAACGCCACAAAATTAACGGCGGCGGCATTGAGCATCAATTCCACCCCCATTAAAATGGCGACGGCGTTTTTACGGGTGACCATTGCCATCACACCACAGACAAATAATGCGGAACTAACCACTAAATAATGCGTAAGTCCGATGGTCATCATCGTTAATCTTCCTTAATTTCTTTCCGGGCTAATTTCGTCGCGCCAACCAGCACCGCTAATAATGCCACTGATGCGACTTCAAACGGCAGTAAGTATGTTGTTAATAAGGAATCTCCGAGCATCGTGATCGAGGGTTCATACACCACCTCGCCAGAAGTTGCCCATTTGGTTTTTAGTACTGCTGATGCTAGAACGTAAAATAGAAATATGCCCACCAGTACTCCGCCGGTACGGTTCATTACTGGATTGGAGTGTTTCGCGTCGGCTAAATGGGTGGTCAACATGATGGCAAACAGGATCAGCACTAAAATTCCACCAATGTAAACCAATACTTGGGTAACGGCGATAAAATCTGCCGCCAATTGGATGTAAAGCCCTGCCACACCAAAAAAGGTGATCATTAGCGCAAAACCGGCACGTACCAAATTTCGAGTGAGTACGACATATCCGGCGGAGGCAATGATTAAGAGGGTCATGAGATAAAACGTAAAGGCAAACACACTTCTCTCCTTTTTATTCTGGGTCCGGAGGGGACTTTTTTTCGGCGGCTTTTGCTGCCGCTCTTGCCGCCGCTTCCGCCGCTTTTCGCTCTTCTGCCCGTTTGATGACTTCCGGTTCTTCGGCTTTTAGACGCTCGCTTTCTTCTGGGGGGACAAACCGCAGAATCAGATTATTCAAATTATCCGTTGACATCTCAAATTTGGGTGTATGTTTTATGGCAGAGGTGGAACAGGCTTCCGTACACAATCCACAGTACATACATTTGGCGATGTTGATGTTAAACACTGCCGGGCTTTTAATTTTGGCGACTTTCCGCCCCGTTTCTGGAACGATGATATAGGTTTTATCGACTTTGACTTCATCAATGTGAATGCAGTCAATGGGGCAGGCACGCTGGCACGCCGTACACGCGGTACACAGGTTGATGTCGAGGTCTAAAATACCGCGATACCGGGCGGGTAACATCTCCTGCACCGGTTTTTCGACCCGATCCGGATATTGAATCGTCACCGGTTTTCGCAATAGATGCGAGAACGTGATTGACATCCCCTCAAAAATGGAGGTGGTCGCCGTAACGATATTGTTAAAATAGTGATTCAATGCCATGATTTCACTCCTTGTGGCATACGGCTTAAATTAATGGATTTACATGAATTTCGACGTGCGCTTGTTTCAGGTTATAGATGACTCTGCGGATGAATATCCCTAAAATGAGTACCCCCAAAAGCGTCATGAGATAGGACATCGGGGCAAATCCATTCGGGAATACCAGCATCCAAATTGCCACCCCAAATAGATTGACAAACGAAAACGGTACTAAATATTTCCAGCAGACATTCATCAGTTGGTCCACCCGCACGCGCGGTAATGTCCATCGTAATTGAATTGTGATAAAGATGATCACGGACGTTTTAGCGGTAAAGATGAGCAATTCGATGAGGTGGGTCAAAAGCGCATTATCAAAATGAAATGGCGATTGCCAGCCGCCTAAAAACATAATGGTCATAATGGCGCCCATCACCCATAAATTGCCCCATTCCGCGAAGAAAAAGAGCAAAAAGCGCATACCGCTGTACTCTGTGTTGTACCCAGAAACCAATTCGGATTCCGCTTCGGGAATATCAAACGGGGCGCGGTTTCCTTCTGCTAATAGCGTGATGTAAAAAATGAAGAAGGCAATAAAGGTGAAGGGGTTATGGAAGATGAACCAATCCCACGGCGCCCAGCCTTGAGCCTGGATGATACCTTGAGTACTGAGCGTTCCGGCAAGAAAAATGATCGGCAAGGCGGCTAATCCTTCCGGGATTTCGTAACTGACGATTTGGGCGGCAGAACGCATCCCGCCAAATAGCGACCATTTGTTATTCGATGCCCAACCCGCCATCAGGATACCTACCACCACAAAGGAGGTAACTGCAAAAATATAAATCAGCCCCACATTTAGATCAGAGATGATCAGGGCACTGCTGAACGGTAAGACGACGAAAGAGGCAAAAAAACCGGCAAACACAATATACGGTGCAAATCTGAACAACGCCCGGTCTGCTTGTGCCGGGATGATGTCTTCCTTTTGAAACGTTTTGATCCCATCTGCCAGCCATTGTAAAAAGCCGTGCGGTCCAACACGATTGGGCCCAATGCGGGACATCATTCGTCCGGCAATCCGGCGCTCCACATAACTGGTAATACCGGCAAAAAGGGAGGCAAAGGTGAGCACGATTCCTGCAAAAATGAGCATTCCAACCAAATAAACCCATTCGTCGGGCAGGCTTTTTAGCAGTTCATGGCGTTGTATTAAGCTGGATAAAAACTCGTACATACAAACCTCATCTGATAGTTAGCGATTCAACATCGATGGCGGGGTATGGCAACGGGATAATTCGGGTATCCCGTGCCGGTCAATATCCCTCTGTGAATTACCGGTCTACTTCCGGTGCAACCACATCCAAACTGGCGATTAAGGCGACCATATCGGCGATCATCATCCCTGGGGCAACATGTTCGATAATCGTCAGGGAGGCAAAAGACCCCGTTCGGATTTTCAGCCGGTAGGGCATATTTGAGCCATCGCTGATCAAGTAAATGCCCATTTCCCCGCGCGTGGATTCCGAGCGCACATACACATCGCCCGGCGGCGGTTTAATTACCGCGCCGACTTTTGCTTGAATGTCGCCCTCCGGTAGTTGTTCCAATGCCTGCCGTACAATCCGGCAACTTTCGATCATCTCTAGCACCCGCACCCAGAACCGTTCAAAACAATCGCCAATGGTGCCCAATTTGCCTTCTCCCACAATCACTTTAAATTCAAAATCCGGATACGCGGCGTAGGGTTCATCACGGCGCAGGTCATAATCGACTCCAGATGCCCGCAAATTGGGTCCGGTCAAGCCGTAGGAAATCGCATCTTCAGGGGTAATGATGCCGATATTGTGCAACCGTTCGGTGTAAATCTTGTTGAACGTAATTAATCGATTGAATTCATCAACAATCGGCTCAAAATGATTAATCCAGGCGAGGGTTTTTTCTCTCCAGCCCTCGGTTAAATCGTGGCTGACGCCCCCGATCCGGATGTAGTTGTAGGTTAAGCGTGCCCCGCACAGTTCCTCAATCAGGTCATTGACCGCTTCCCGTTCTCGCAGGGCGTGTAAAAATGGGGTGAATGCTCCAATGTCCATTGCCATGCTCCCCACGGCCACCAAGTGGCTAATGATCCGGTTGAGTTCTGCGACGATCACCCGCAGATAATTTGCTCGTGGGGGGACTTCTGTACCCAACAGCTTTTCCACGGCGAGTGCATACGCCAGATTGGCGTTCATTGCCGCCAGATAGTCCACGCGGTCGGTGTAGGGCATAAACCCGGGGTATGTTACTTGTTCCGCAATTTTTTCAATACTCCGGTGCAGATACCCCACGTCCGGTGTGACTTTATGGATCACTTCCCCATCTGTGGTGACCACAAAGCGCAACACCCCGTGTGTACTGGGGTGGTGGGGTCCCATATTCAAAACCATTTCTTCGGTTTTTAATTGGCTCATAATTTATCTGTCCTGTTTGTTTGTAATCCGAGTTCCGTAAAGCGGCGTACTTCTTCGGTGGGTTCGGTTTGTCCGGCAAGGAGGTTCGCCGGAGCTTCTTCCCACGGGTCGCGGGTGTTATCCAAGCCGTGATAGTGGGTGGGCTTAACGTAATCTTTTCGCAATGGATGCCCTTCCCAATCATCCGGTAGTAATAACCGGCGCAATGCCGGGTGTCCGGTAAATTGAATCCCAAAAAGATCATAAATTTCGCGTTCAAACCAATTTGCTACCGCCCATAATGAACTCACCGTTGGGATATTGGGTGCTTCGAGCGGGACATCCACCTTAAACGCCACTTTATGTTGGTGGGAGTAGGAAAACAGATGGTACACCGCCTGCAACTTTCCATCTTGGTTGTCAACACCGCTGAGACACATCAGATAGTCAAATGCAAAGTGAGGTTCGGTTTTGAGGGCGTGGCAGACCTCATAAAGATGATCCGCCATTACATAAAAATGGGGGTCAAGGTAAACCGGCTTTTTAGGGGGCTTTTTCCCTTTGGGGGCGGCAGGAACTTCTGCCATAGTGATGTCAAAATAACCATAGACACTATCGCCAAAAGTTTCTCGCAAAGCTTCATATATTTCGTGAACCGTCATACGTTGCACCTATTCCGATGGAGGGGTCGGGGTTTCGGGTTTCGGGGTTTCTTTTTTTGCCAGATAGGGTTCTTGCTTAACTTTTTCCTGTAATTTCATCAATCCTTCCAGCAAAGCTTCCGGGCGAGGCGGACAACCGGGCACGTAAATATCAACCGGCAAGATTTTATCAATACCGTTGAGCGTCGCATACCCCAATTGAAACAGACCGCCGGTATTGGAGCAACTGCCCATGGAAATCACATATTTAGGTTCCGCCATTTGGTCGTATAACCGGCGAATCCGGGATGCCATTTTCAGGGTTACGGTGCCGGCAACGATGATCAGGTCGGCTTGCCGCGGGGTGGAACGGGGTACCGCTCCAAACCGGTCAAAATCAGAACGGGGACCACCGGTTTGCATCAATTCAATCGCACAACATGCCAGTCCAAACAGCAGATACCACTGGGAATTGGCACGAGTCCATGCTAGCATATCATCCAGCCGGGTGACCAGAATATTATCATCTAAAGCGTGATTAATGTTGATCATGCGTCCTCCTTTGCAATCTTCTTGATCCAGTCCAAATCTCCTTTTGCCCATACGTACACCAACCCGACCAGCAAAATCGCCACAAACAGCATGATTTCCGTAAACGCAATGATACCCACATTGTTGGCAATCCAATTCTTAAACACAACGGCGGTGGGATACATGAACACAATTTCCACATCAAAGATCAGGAAAATCAACGCGATCAGATAAAATCGCAGGTTGAACTGAATCCAAGCCGGTCCCTCCGGCTCTTCCCCGCACTCATACGGCGCATTTTTGCTGGTGCTGGGGTGTTGCGGGGCGATTATCCGGCTGAGCGTGATAGCTACCCCCACAAAAACCAAGGCGACCGCGATGAAGATCAAAACATTGGTATAATCGAACAACATATTGACTTATCCTTTTTTGTGTTAAAAAATAATCCGCGCAATTCAAACCGGAACTGCTACGGATACGGGGGGTCAATGTCGGGGGCAAATATATAATGGACTTGTTTGTCTGTCAAGTTTAAATACAACGCTGATGAATCTTCATAAGAGAAGCAGACCTCGCGGTTTATATGAGGAAAACCCCTAGAATTCCCAAGAATCCTAGGGGTTGGGGAAGATCGTCTCATAATGAGATTTCAGGCGCGACCGAGTGCCGTTATCAGCGGTAGATAACCTCTCTTCATTTGAGAAGTACCATTGTCCGGGTTTCGCTACGGTCCCCACTGGTGAGACGGTAAAAATAAGTGCCAGAGGAAACCGTGTTGCCCTGTTCATCGTCACCGTGCCAGGTGTAGGCATAGGTTTTGCCGCCCAGCAGTTCTTCGTCATATACCGTTTTGACCAATTGTCCCGTAATGGAGTAAATCTGGAGGGTTGTATGAGCTGTTTCGGGGATAAAAAAGCGAATTTGGGTTTTGGGATTAAACGGGTTCGGCACATTCTGGTAGAGGGTTACCTGTTGGGGTACACTGATTTCCCCGTCATCCGGTCCCACATCGAGTAATACATCCTGAATGGTGCATAGAACCCATCCATTTGGGTCGAGTTCGGCATCCACCGGTTGGGCATCTACATACACATACGCCGTCTCAAATGCTTCATCCACGTCGATCACTGCCGTGTGGACATCCCCGGTGATCAACGTAATTTCGACTTCCAGCGGCATTTCAAAAACGGTCTCTTCCGGCTGAATTTGCCCCACTTGTAATTCGACACGGTATTGATCGCCAACGGATTCCGCCCCCCATGCAAAGGTGTACTGCGGGTAATCGTAGTTGTAAATCCACTCATCAAAGAACCAGTCTAAATCCTGTCCGGTCACTTCCTCGCAGGCGGCTTTGAATTCTTCGGTTGTGGCACTTTCGTAAGCGTTTTGCTCGGCATAGAGCGGGAAAATGTCAAAAAAAGCCTCATCGCCCACTACCCAGCGCAACATGTGGAGCACGGAACCCCCTTTATCATATTGGGCGGCACAAAAGAGATGTCCGGGCGGTGGATCGTAGATTGCATGGGCGGGGCTGTGCCCGTAAATGTAAGTCTCATGAAAATCACGAACCCAATCACGCAGGCCTTCCTCGCCTTCCAGATATTCTGCCCAAAGGGCTTCACTGTAGGAGGCAAACCCTTCGTTTAGCCAGATTTCGCGCCAATCCATGGGACCGACCAGATCGCCCCACCACTGGTGTCCCAACTCGTGGGCATTGATCCAATCATAGCGGTGGTCACCTCGTACCAACCACTGCCCGTAGCTGGTCATCGTCTGATTTTCCATCGCGCCGCCCCACGGATAGACCACCATACCGTATTTTTCATCGAGGAACGGATATTCCACTTGGAACGCACTGGCAAGCGCATGGATAATATCATCGGTGACACTAAAATCTTCTTCTGCCGCCGCTTGTTGCTCTGGATAGATGTAATATTTGATCTCCATGGAATCGGTCTCGGAGTAATGATACCAATCGGAAAAGGTGATAAATTCGGAGGCCGTGATTGCCATCAGGTAGGTTGAAGTGCGGTAATCCGTGCGCCATACATGGGTACTGGTGGCATCGGCTTCATCAATAATTTCGATCAAGCGCCCATTGGTTGCCACCAACCAATTATCGGGGATGCGAATGCGGTATTCAACCGTCGCTTTGTCATCTGGCACATCGTGGCATGGCATCCAATAGCGTGAACCTTCCGGTTCGTCTTGCGTCCAGATGACCGGATCGCCGTAGCGGCTTGTGGTGAACTCCATACCGTAATCTTCCCCCGGACTGCTCGGATTGCCCCGGTAACGGATTGCCACGCTGAATGCTTCATTTTCGGCGAGCGGCTCATCAAAAAAGATTTCAATTTCGTGGTCTGCATGATTATAATCTAAAGTGACATCATTCATTGTAATTTCATTCACGACCATATTATCCCGTAGATGGACAATAATGGATTCCAAACCCTCCACGTTGCTGTGGCAATCCATCGTCACGGTGCCAGAGATAGACCCTTGTGAATAACTTAACCGGACATCTATCTGATAATGCTCGACATCGTAATCATACTCATCTTCGGTGCGTAAGTCTCTCGTCCGATCTCCATCGGGAGCAGGCAAAAGGGCTTTGTGGGCACAACCGAGTAATTCGGTCATCCGGTTAGACTGGGCGTGTACCCAACTGGTGTGACCCAACACGACGAGCACGAAAAACAGGCGTAAATAACTCATAGGAAACCTCCGTATTTTAGGATAGAGAATCTAGGGGATGGATGACGTGGGGTCAAGCCAGTTTAAAAAATTGCGTTTGGGGTAAAAAGTCAAGAACAAAACACTGTTGGCAGCTGCAATACACGTTCAATGTGCGCCGCATCTTATGCGTAAATGAATTTTCTCTTCAAGGGATTACCAGTAAGGGATAGTACCCGCCTATAAAATTAACTTAACCATTTGATAATGAACATATTTAACGGAACTGTCGTGTTTTTGTCAGGGTGACAACTTGTGCGGGATATGTTATTATGATATTTATGTCTTTCTGTCGTTATTTAATTCGGTAGGAGCCAATCATGCAACATGTCATATCAGTTTGTTTATTGTTTAGTTTTCTTCTAATCGGGGCGATGGGCGGTGTTTTGACCTCGGCGTATGCAGACCCGCCGAATTGGAACTACAATCCGGCGGATTTCCAATATACTGCCAATGTCACGGGTACACTTCATATTAATACAGAGATGGCTGTGGGAGATTCTCATGTGGTTGCCGCGGTGGTGAATGGTGATATTCGCGGTATTGCCGCCGGGCAGGCATTTGGTGATGTCTGGCTGTATTTTCTGACGATCTCCTCCAACCAAACGGAGGGTGAGGAAATCCACTTTCAGGCATACGTCGCGGATTACGATCAGGTTGTCGATATTGATGAGACCCTTACGTTTGTCCCAAATGCCATCTACGGTAATCCCTTGCAACCCTTTGTGTGGAATGGTTACGCCGACTTTGACTTTCCTCCAGAGGTTACCGGTATTCCGGATCAGACCATCGAGCAGGGAAGTACGTTTGTCTCATTCGATTTGGATGATTATTTGATTACCCGCGATAGCGATCCCGTTCAGTGGTCGTACAGCGGTAATCAAGAGTTACAAGTCGTGATCGACAACGATAATCGGGTGAGCATTACCCCCCCGAACGCAGATTGGCTTGGCAGCGAAACGATCTATTTTACCGCCACGGATGTGAGTGCCAATCAAAAATCAGATTCAGATTCTGCCACATTCACTATCCGCCTGCCGGATTTACCCCCGCAAATCCTCCCGATTCCCGATCAAACCATTGGCCAACAGGATATTTTCGATCCGGTTGATTTGGATGACTACTTGATCGAGGAAAACGGCGATTCCGTCCAATGGACCGTGACCATGGAAATCCCAACCGCCGGTCAAGCCCCACCCACCTGGTCAGTAAATCCGGTAGATTATCAATTTTCCATGAACATTACGGCTCGGGTTTCTGCCTTTGCGCGTTATCCTACCGGCGACACTCACCTATTAGGAGCGTTTATCAATGGAGAGGTTCGAGGGGCAGCAACCGCCGTTGAAATGGGTGAAGATTGGCTGTATTTTCTCACCGTGTACACCAATACCATCAACGATACCGTACACTTTAGCTTTTATGATGCCGATGCTCAAGATTCGCTTCCGGCGTTTCAATCGATTCCGTTTGTGCCCAGTGCAGTCTATGGTTCTCCACTTGATCCGTTTCAAATTGATGCCGGTTATCTGCGGATTGACATCGATGATGAGAATCTCCTCACCTTTGATTTGCTGGACCCCGAATGGACGGGTATTCATACGCTCAATTTCCGGGTGCAGGATGTGGGCACTGCCAATGAGTTTTACGCCACGGATCAGGCTGTTTATACGGTGTATCCGGATCATACGCCTCGCATTATGCCAATCCCGAACCAGACCATTGAAACTACCGAACAATTCACCCTCTTTGATCTCGATGATTATTTAATTGAAGATGATGGGGATGAGGTTGTCTGGACGGTGAGCGGGCAGAATGAGCTTTCAGTTGAAATTGGGCCCATTACCCACCGGGTGACCGTTACCCCACCCACAACCACCTGGACTGGAAGCGAAACGGTGACGTTCCGGGTCACCGATCAAACCCCGAATCAATTTTTTGATACACGAGAGGTTACGTTTACCGTTGTTGACCGGGATGACCCACCCGATGTAATTCCGATTCCGGATCGTGCCACCGGTATTGCCGGTAGTTTCGACCCGATTGATCTGAATTTCTATCTGGTGGAAGTGGACGGTGACTCCATTGAGTGGTCGTATGAATTTGTGATAACCCCGCAAGGGGAAACCGCACCCACGTGGTCGGTCAACCCCAACAATTACCAATTTTCCATGAATATGACCGCGTTGGTTTATGCGCGTGGACGCCAAACGATGGGTGATAGCCACATGCTGGGTGCGTTTGTCGGTGATGAAGTCCGGGGGGTGTCACAAGCAATACAAATGGGGGATATCTGGCTCTATTTTATGACCATTTACGCCAATGAGTCCGGGGAAACCGTTGAATTCCAATTTTTTGATGCTCTTGCGGAAGAAACGTTTCCGGTCTTCCAAACGCTGGAATTTGTCCCGAGTGCCGTCCACGGTAACCCGCTTGATCCCTTTATATTGGATGCCGGTTATCTGCGAGTCTCCATCACCCCAGATGATTTTGCCGTGATTGATATTCAAAATCCGGATTGGACCGGTAACCAAACGGTGAAATTTAAAGCGACTGATGTCGGCTCCGTGCGGGGATACTCAGACTCTACGTTCACCACCTTTACGGTATATGCCGACCATGCACCGGTACTGGCAGGCATCCCCGATCAAACGGTGGAGCAGGGTCAGGATTTTGCCCTATTCGACCTCGATGATTATCTGACCGAACTCGATGGGGATGAACTGGTCAATGTGATCAACGGTAATGTCAATTTGTTGGTGGATATCAGCGCCCAAAATTTGGTTTATGTCCACCCAATTGACCCCAATTGGTACGGCACGGAACACATCCGGTTTACCGTGATGGATGTGACCCCGTTGGCATTCACCGGTACGGATACCGTCTCCTTTACGATTTTACCCTACGATAATCCTCCCCAACTCAACGGCATTCCAAAGCAAGCCATTGAACCCGGTGGACAGTTCACCCCCATTGATATGCGGCACTATTTGACCGAATTGGACGGTGATTCCATCGCCTGGAGCGTTCAATTTGAGATCGCACCCCAAGGTGACCCTGCCCCGGGATGGACGGTATTCCCCACTGACTTCCAGTACACTATGAATATCACCGCCGCGGTCTCTTCTCAAGGGGATTACACTACCGGTGGTGACCACATCCTTGCCGCCTTTGTTGGCGAATCCATCCGTGGAGTGACCCAGCCCATCGAAATGAATGGCAAATGGTATTATTTCCTGACCGTCTATGCCAATACCAGCGGCGAAACCGTGCGATTCGAGTTTTATGACGCCGACGTCGAAGCCGTCTTACCCGTCGCGGAAACGGTTACGTTTGAACCGAATCGCATCCTCGGTAACCCCACTTATCCCCAAACATTGCGGGCAGGTTATCTGAGTATTTATATCGATGACCAGCAGATGGGACAGGTGGAAATCCTAGACCCCACCTGGTTTGGCACACAAGGGGTTATCTTCCGGGCGCAGGATGTGGGATCATTGCATGAATATGCGGATACAACCTATACCTCCTTCAAAATCGATCTAAAACCGGTGATCAACAATATCCCCGATCAACGGATTTCGTTCAATTTGGGTGAACGCTTCACAGAGATTGATCTGAATCGCTATACAAACAGTCCGGACGGAGACCCTGTCACGTGGACGGCAACAAGCGGGCAACATCTAACCGCGACCATTAACGGGCAGATGGCGACCATCAGCATCCTTGATACGACGTGGACTGGCACAGAAAGCCTTATTTTTACGGCGACGGAAATCACGATGCTTCAACTCAGTGACACCGATACCGTCGATTTTACGATTTATGTGGGGCACCCGCCGCAATTTACCACCCACCCGGATTCGACGGTGCTTGTCGGCAATCCATACACCTACAACATCGCCGCCACAGATGCCGACCTAAATGATCCGGTCACGTTGATGGCACCCACCAAACCTGATTGGCTCACCTTCACCCCGGGCACGGATCAAACCGCCACCCTGACCGGCACCCCGACCCTAAGCGACATCGGGGCGCACGAGGTCGTTCTAACCGCCACGGATGACCCCGGCAATGTCACGGAACAGCGGTTTACCATTGTGGTAGCAGATGTGAATCGCTTACCCTATTTTACCTCAACCCCAGATACGACTACCCCGGAAGGGAATGCGTATCGCTATGAAATCAGTGTCGCCGATACGAATCCCGGTGACGTGCTGACGGTTACCGCTCCGGCAAAGCCCGACTGGCTCACCTTGACCCCCGCCGGAACAAACACCGCTATTCTAACCGGAATTCCGGGGAATGACCATGTGGGACCCAATGAAATCACCCTACAAGTGACTGATATTTTTGGGGCAATGCGCCAACAGAGTTTTCGGTTGTGGGTGATTAATGTCAACAATCCGCCTACCGCCAGAGATGACACGGTAAGTACGCCGGAAGAAACACCGGTCACCGTTAATTTAGCCCCGTTGGTGACAGATGTCGATGTCGGGGATTCTTTGACGTGGAATCTGTTTGATGGCGATCTCAGGGTGATCAACTATCAGATAAATAATGTTGCCCAAACAGTCACCTTTACGCCCGTTGCCGATTCCAACGGCACTTATACCATGCGATTGCGGGTGACCGATAGTGGGCATGAAACCGCGTTTTCCACGATAACCATCTACGTAACACCCGTCAATGATGCACCCCAAGCGGCGACTCCGGCCAACATCCGTACCAACGAGGATGTGCCGGTAGTGCTCGATCTGGCACCGTATGCCACGGATATCGATAGCGACTCCCTAACATGGCAATTTTTAAGCGGGGATGGGCAAGTGAGCATCCGCATGACCGGAAATGAGGCTACCTTTACCCCCTCTCAAGATGTCACCGGTACGTTCAATTTTCAGTTTCAAGTTGCCGATGATAGCAGTGCTACCGATACGTTGCACGTTATCCTCACCATCGATCCAGTAAATGACCCGCCGGTGTGGGTGCATCCCCTACCAGATACCACCTTTGACGAGGACACCTCGATTACGTTCGACCTAAAACCGTATGTCCAAGATGTAGAAACCAGTGTAGATGATTTAACATGGTCAACCGGTATGGCATTATTGCGGGCGGGTAATACCCCCACTGAAATTGTGCTCCAAAAGGCGACTCATGCCACTCGCTCCGGGTTACGTCCCCGATTGCGAGGTGTGACAGACCTCTCCAAAAGCATCGCCCCAATCGTGACAAAAGCACCGGCTTCTCCGGATCGAAATGAAGACATACCCGGCGACCTGCGCGAGAGTCAATTAACAATCCAGATCGATGATAATGGGATTGCTACCGTCACCCCCAATCCCGATTGGACTGGTAGCGAGGGAGTTGTTATCACCGTGATGGATGAAGATCAAGCTTCTGCCAGCGATACCATGACGGTTACGGTGCGAAATGTCAATGATGTACCCCAATTCGCCGGTCTGCCAGACACGATCTTGCTGACCTTAGCCCATCCGATTGATTTGACATTGGGCGTCAATGACCCCGACGTGGGGGATAGTCACACGTTTACCCGCCGGGTGCTAAGCGGGTTTGATAGCACGCTGGCAGAGATTCGAGACGGTAATATTCTGCATTTCAACCCAACTGTGGAGGGCACCGGCACTGTAGAAATTCAGGTGTCCGATACCGCCGGTAGCACGGATACGGATACCCTTTATGTCTCGGTTGAACCTGCACCACTCACGATTCAACGTCGCTATGAAATTATCCGCGAACGGGATCAATTAGTACACATCTGTTTTGAGGTCTGCACGGATGACCCTCAATTCACGGTGTATGATTTTACAGTGAGCGATCCCCAAGCGGATGCCTATTTTTATGTCCGGGCCGATTCCATCGTCTCTATCACCGATCTGGTGGAGGTGCAGGTTGCCAACGAGTTTCAGGGTTGTACCGACCTCTGTTTTACGGTTGATCTAGCCGATTCCCGTCTCCCAGAGGAGGGTGGAATAACCCTTTTAACGGACCTCCAGTTCCACGGCGCCAATACAGGTGCTTTTTCTAGCCAATTTCGAGTGATCATCTTACCGGTGCTACCCGCGTCCATCATGGCATTGTTAGGCGATGTGGAGGATTTAACCCTCCAAGACCTGTGGCCCCTTGCCGATTTTGATGGTGATGGTCAAGTTGATGGCTATGATTTGCTGACCCTGATCTACGCTTACGGCTCCCAAAATGGCGATCCACACTGGAACGAGCGGTGCGATATCGGCATCAATGGTTTTCTTGACCTGATCGGGACCGATCAGCTGGTCAGCTTTGCCGATTTAGTTCGGGTTGCCTCGTACTACGGGCAAACGGCACTCGGCTCTACCATTGAAGACCCGCGCGATATTCCCGATGGCTTGCGGGAGGAGATCGACCCCCGCCTGACATTGGATGCCATCGCGGATACCACACAGGTGACCGTTGATATTCGGGTGGAGGGGATGGATGACCTCTACGCTTATGAGTTGCTCTTGGATTATCCCGCCGACCGGTTGAAATTTGTCGGGGCGAATGAGGGAGATTTCTTTAAGGCGCACCGGATGCCTTCCCTTTTTGCGCCGGTTCAAAATGTGGCAGAGCGGGGGCAACTTCGGTTGTCCGGCTCCAAATTGGGTGCGGTACGGGGTGTCTCCGGCTCTGGAGTGATTGCCACCTTGTTATTTGAGGTCACTAAACCGGGGACGTGGGCACTTGACCCCATTGAAGCGGTTTTGCTCAACTCCGATTTGCAACCGGTGATCGGTATTCCTCTGCAAGGCACTTCCGGCAAGACGCCGCTTCCGGTGCACCTCCCCGAAAACTATGCGCTTTATCATGCCTACCCGAATCCGTTTAACCCCCAAACAACATTGCCATTTGCCTTGCCCGTGGCGTCCGCCGTCCAACTGCGCATTTACGACATCAGCGGGCGGCTTATCACTACGTTGGTAGATCAAAAACTGGAGGCGGGCTACCATCAGGTGGTGTGGGATGGCACAAATGCCACCGGAAAACCGGTAGCGAGCGGTGTCTATTTTTACACACTCCAAGCGAGTCCGGCATTTAAAGAAACAAAGCAAATGTTGTTACTGAAGTAGCTAGAAACCGGCTGAATGCTCCAGAGTTCGGCACCTCAAAGCAAAGGTTGGCAGATAGCCAAGAAGCGAGAACCCCCCATGACATGCAGCATCATGGGGGGTTCATACGTACAAGAGTAGCCACACGTGCCCATCAGCCAAATGTAACCAACAACGCGCCTCCCACCGCCAGCACAATCCCAATCAGCCGCTGGAGGGTGATCGGTTCTTTCAGGAGCAGGGCGGCAAAAATAAAGACAAAAATATTGCTGGTCTGGTTTAGTACCGCGGCAGTAGAGGCTTGCGTGAATTTCATTCCACCGAGCCAGCAGATCATCGCCAAATATGCCCCCAAAAAGGAGCTGGAGACGGTGTATCCCCAACTATGGACACCCATCACCGAACGGATAATATGTTTCCGCTGGGGATGAACCGCCAGCAGGATCAACAAACTGCCAATCCCCCCAATAAACCGTATTTCTGTCGCCCACAGCAACGGAACGGTTTCCAACACGGGTTTCGCGAGTACGATCCCAAAACCGGTGGTCAGCATCGCGAGTATGCCCCAGATGATCCCCCCCACCAGATTTTCCGGGGGGATGTGATGGTTCGATTTTTTGTTGGAGGCTTCCAATACGGCAGAGAGAATCAGAATGGTACCGAGGATTTGCCACAGCGAGAGGCGTTCCGCGAGGAGAATGATCGAAAAAAAGATGATAAAGGGGCTGTAAAGGCAATCCACGATGGCGGAAAGACCCGCGCCCAACAGATTCAGACTCTTGAAAAAGAGCGTATCGCCCAAGGTGATGCCAATGACCCCACTCAACAGCAGCAACGTGAACTCCGGGAGCGAAACCGTATAAAAGAGAGATTCACCCATCAGATAGAGCGTGGGAATCACCAGTAAAAAGGCAAAAATATTCTTAAATAGATTTAAACCGATGGGGTGAACGGACTCACCGCTTTTCTTAAATAAAATAACGGCAATAGACCAGAAAACCGCTGCTGATAGCGCCAGAGTTTCACCCAAGTACGGAAAATGTGGCATCTTGGACTCCTTTGAAGGTCGTGAGGACGCAATCTAATTATCGTTAGCCAAAAGAGCAAGAGGTGTTATGGGGTAGTAAGGGTTAAAGGTGCTGTTGGTGGGCAAAAAATTCGGCGGATTCGGCACCGGTTTCGGTCTCTGGGGGGCGATGAACAACGAGTTCGACGCGGAAGGTGGTTCCCTGACCTTTTTGGCTGTGGACGGTAATTGTCGCACCGTGTGCTTCCACAAACCGCTTGGAGAGGGCTAACCCCAACCCAGTGCCTTCTGTTTTGGTACTAAAAAAGGGATCAAAAATCCGTTCTTGCTGTTCGGGGGGTATGCCCACCCCCGTATCGCTAACTTCGATGAAGACCGTCTCTACTCCCATCTGAAAATTGATATTTTTCTTTACCCGGAGCGTCAGCCGTCCGCCGTTGGGCATCGCTTGTAGCGCATTTTGGAGCAGATTGATGAAGACCTGCTCCATTTTGCCTTCGTCGATGAATAATTCGGGGAGATTGTCATCGTATTCTTCCACAAATTCAATGTTGTCATATTCTTCCAAGATCATGCGGATATTGTACACCGGGCTCATCAACATCTCCCGAATCGGTACTAAACTGAGATGCAATTCCGGTTCGCGAGAGAAACGCAACAGGTCTTTCACGATGCGATCCATACGTTTGATTTCGTCCAGCAGGGCATCCATCTGGCTTGCATCCTCATCAGAGGCGGCGGTAGCTTGTGCCACCTGAATTCCGGTTTGAAGGGCGGCTAGGCTGTTTTTAATCTCGTGCGCAATTCGAGCCGACATTTCACCCATTTGCGCCAGATGTTTTAATTTTTGCTGTTCTTCTTCAATCGCTTTAATCAGGGTCAGGTCTGAGAAGAGTACGACCGCCCCCACCACGCGGTCATTGCCCCGAAGCGGTGCAATGCTGATCCCAATCGGGATTTCCACGTCGTCTTTCCGCCGGATTACGGTCTCTTTTTGGGACATCACCACGCCTTGCTCGATTACTTCCCGAAACGGGTCTGCCAGATCGAGTTCTTCGGCTAACGTGCTTAAATCCATCACGTTTTGTACCGGTTGCCGGACGACCTCTTCCCGTTTCCAGAGCAAAATACCTTCGGCGGCTTGGTTAAACGTTGTGATTCGGCTTTCCCGGTCAATTGTGAGGATGCCGCTGGCGGCATTTTGGATAATGCCTTCGGTAAATTCTTTTGCCGCGAGCACTTCGGCATGGGAGTGGCGTAATTCCCGGAACAGTTGGGCATTGCGGATGGCAATCGCCAGTTCATCCGCAACTTGTTCCAGCAGGCTGAGGTCTTTAGCGGCGTGACTTTCCAATTTACGGCTAAAAAGCTCCAACACCCCAATAATTTTTTCCTCAAACACCAGGGGTAACCGCACCGCTGACCGCAACCCTTCCTTGAGGAGCAGTTTATCCTCGGCAAAGTGGCTCAGTGCCATATCGCGTTCAATATGCCGCCGCCGGCTGTAAACGATCCACTCGGCGGCGGTAGATTTCATTGATTGGTGTTCCAACAGGCGTTGGCGATACCCTTCCCCGACCCGGTAGAGGGCTAAAATTGAGGCATAATCAATATCCAGTTGCAAGGTTAAATGCCCGCCAATGGGGGCGCTGTGAGCCTGAACTTCAAACAGTACCAGATTTGCCCGGTCAATCAGGATCATCTGGGAAAGTTCTTGAACCACCACCCGGAACATAAATTCAATGTCCAAACTGGAACTGATCGCTTTTGTGATGGTATTGATAATGGTTAATTCGCGGTTGCGATGTTCCAGCTCCCGTTCGGCTTCTTTCAGATTCGTAATATCAAAGGAGACCCCTTGTGCGGTGTGAATGTTCCCCTTGTCGTCCTCCACGGGGACAATATTTTGCAATGTCCAGCGGACGGAACCGTTTTTCTGAACCACGGGTATTTCTTCCGCGAGGATCGTCTCGCCTTGCCGCAGGCGATCCAGTAATTTTTGGTAGCGGGGGGCATACGTTTCGGGGAACAGTTGGACGTTGCGCAATTTGAGTTCGCGCAAGGAGTAGCCTGTTTGGATTTCCGCTTCTTTATTGAAAAAGTCGATGGTGTCCCGTTGCAGGTCAATCACAAAAATGGCGGCGGGGGTGATCTGTACCAGATTTTCCAGATAGTTTTGGGTGCGTCCCAGTTCCCGCTGGAGTTTTTTGTTTTGCCCGCGGATATTACTGGTGACCAGCACATTATCAATGATGTTGAGCAACTCCGAGGTGCCAAACGGTTTAAGGAGATAAACACTCAAGCCCAATTCCAACAACCGCCGGCGGATCGAGCTATCACTGCGTTTGGCGCTCAACATAATCACGGGTATATCGCGGCAGTCACTATATTGCGGGTTGGTCATCATTTCCTGAAAAACGGCTTCCCCGCTCATGCCGGGCAAAGTGGAATCCAGCAAAACTAAGTCGGGGTGCGTCTCTTGAATGCGTTCCAGACCCGTGATGCCGTCACTTTCCCACAAAAAGTGGTAGCCGGCGTCTTCCAACACGGATTCCAGCAACAACGCTAATTTTTGACTTTCGTCGATGAGTAAAATAACGGCAGGTTTATCCATAAGTCATGAGGCGTGACGAATAAAGAATGATGGGTAATGTGTAACCCCTTTTGATAACATATTGACGTAGGGTGCTGGATAACTGGCACACATTTACGTTGCATATTTTTTCACTTTTCAACGCTTCTGAATTCTGAGCAAAAGCTACGCCTATTCCGAAAAATAAAACCCACATCAACAGCAGATGTGGGTTTATCTTGGGTTTCCAACACAATGGTGCTCGTCCGGTAAGCTTAATAATCTTCATCTTCGTCACTAACATAAAAATCTTCGGCATCTCGTAGAATCTGGTTGAGCTCTTCCATCAAATCGTCCAAATCAACCTCTTCTCGTAATGCGCATTCTTCTAATGACTCGTGCTGAAGTTCGGGGTCAAGATGGGACTCCGCCATAAAATACGCCTCAAAGACCGCTTCGGCTTCGGGGTATAATTCCATAATTTCAGCGGGTGTCATTTCCGGTATTACTTTAGGTCGCATTTCTTGTATGTCTCCTTTTTCAACTTATCGTACAAGTAAAATCGGGATCATGGTATTGCGCATAACGGTTTCGGTGGTACTGCCCAATAACAACTCATGGATACGATTTTCGCCATAAGCCCCCATCACAATAATATCACACAGTTGGGCATCCGCAACGGCAATAATGCTTTTTTCTGGGGCGCCGTCTTCATGCAGATAGGTAACGGTGAGTTGGAAGGGGTCTAAGTAGGTTTTGGCGTCTTCGAGTTTCTCTGTTGCCCACTCCTCATCACCAACGACTAACACGATTACCTCCAGATCAATCTCCGATGCCATGTTCGCCGCCACGTGCAATGCTTGTGTGGCGTGTTCATCCCCGTTATAAGCGATCAGAATTTTTGATACCGTTTGTACTTGATCCGACGTTACCAAAATGGGGCGGTTTGCTTTGCGAACAACTGCTTCCAATGTCGAACCAAGTAGGACCGACGACCACGAGGCGTGTTCCCCGTGCCGCCCCATGGTGACCAAATCCACATGGGTGGCGGCATCGATAATCTCTTTATTGACAATACCAACGGTGAGATTAGAGGCGTATTTTAAGCCGCTCTCTTGTACCAGTTCTTCCGCCGACTTGAGGATTGCTCGCCCTCGTTCCTCCAAAATGGCCCGAATTTGTGATTGATAGTTGACCAGCGGCGCTGCCCCCAGCGAGGCAGAAATATCATGCAACAACGGACCTTCCAACGCCCGGACATCAATCACGTGTAATAATTGCAAGTGCGCGTTGTACTTATCACCAATCCGAATGGCATAATCTAATGCCGTCTGACTATATTCGGAACCGTCTAAAGGCACTAAAATGGTCTTAAACATGAGCTTATTCTCCAAATTAGGGGTCTTGGTGATGCGCATTATAGCGACTTTCACCAATTTGTCAACAGAAAATTTACCCCCCGACCCCACCGAGCAAAAGACAAACCCCCTTGATAAACCCCTTGACATCTCCCTCAAATTAAGAGATTATTAGAGTAATAACCCCCCATCCTCTAAAAATCCGATTTTAGAGGTCTTATGCCATGTCAAATTGTATTCTACTGGTTGAAGATAACGACGAATTCAGAGGAGCAATTCAATCCTATTTAGAATTGGAAGGATTCACAATCTACCCGGCCACTCAGGGTAAAGAAGCCCTCCATATATTGGAAGGTCACGCGGTGGATTGTATTCTTGCGGATATTATGATGCCCGTGATGGATGGCTACGAATTATACCGCCGGGTGCAGGAAAATCCCCAATGGGCATGGATTCCTTTTGTGTTTTTAACGGCGAAAGGTACTGCTGAGGATATCCGGCAAGGTAAAGAACTTGGCGCAGATGATTATCTGGTCAAAACCGCCGAGCCGGAAGACATCATCGCCACAATTCGGGGCAAAATCAAACGCTCCCAAGCCCAAAAACAACATATCCCACCGGAAACCATCGCCGAGTATCGTACCCATCTGGCCCCCGGTGACCTCATCCGGCAACGGTACCAGATCATCCAAATATTGGGCGAAGGGGCGACAAGTCATGTCTATTTAGCGCAAGATACGACCCTGCCTGAGCGAACGGTGGCACTAAAACGGCTCCGCTTTACCCCCCAAATGAATGATACGGAACAGAAACAAAACCGGCACTTATTTGAGCAAGAAGTACGCTTGTTAAGCCAGTTTCGGGAGCCTTGCTTTCCCCAATTGTATGATTTTTTTGAGGAGGGTGAGTTCTACTATTTGGTGATGGAATACATCGCCGGGGAAACACTTCTACAAAAAATTGATCGCGCCACTGACTTTTTCCCAGAAGAGCAGGTCATTGAGTGGGGCATCAAGTGTTGCCAAGCGCTTTCGATTCTCCACACCCAAAATATCATCTTTCGGGATATGAAGCCGGGCAATATCATGATCACCCCTCAAAATCGGTTGGTTTTAATTGATTTTGGAGTCGCGCGGCTTTTCAAATATGTTCAACGGGATACCATTTTTGCCTGTACGGTGGCGTATGCCGCTCCCGAACAATTACGGGGGTATTCCGATGCGCGCTCCGATATTTTCGGTTTGGGAGCGACCCTTTACCATGCCGCTACCCGCACCACCCGCACCGAGGAAACCTTTCCCCGTCCGCGGACACTGAACCCGAATATTTCACCCGCCTTGGAATACGTCATTACCAAAGCCCTTGAATTTGACCCAGATGACCGGTATCAAAGTGCCACCGAATTTCAGCACGCCCTAGAACAAGTCCGTGCCCCGCACGTTGTCCCGGAAGAATCCTCCCCACCGGAAGTAACGGCGGCGCCTCCGCCCCCGATAGAACCAACCCCCCAACACCCTTTTCAGACATCACCCCCGCTGATCAAAACGCCTTCTAAACCTCATAAAATCCCAACTTCGCACCGAATTCTTTTGAGTTTGTTAGGTGTCGTTGTGTTGGTTGGTTTTTCGTGGATGATCTTCCAACCCTCAGAACATGAGGATGTAACGCTCCAGCAAGTACCCGTAGAATCGACTCCGGCTGGGATGGTCCGCGTGCCGGGAGGGGTGTTTTGGATGGGCAATCCCGAAGGGTTTCCCGCGGAACGCCCGCAAATTCGGGTCGAATTAAACCCATTTTATCTGGATCAGTACGAGGTCACCAATGCCGAATACCAACGTTTTGTGGATTCAACCGGGTATGATCCACCACCTCATTGGATTGGGGGGCGTTTTCCGCCGGGTAGCGGTCATCTACCGGTGACTTTTGTCTCCCAACCGGATGCTCAGGCGTATGCGGCGTGGGTTGACAAACGGTTACCCACCTCGGCAGAGTGGGAACGTGCCGCCAGAGGACTGGATGGACGGCTTTTCCCGTGGGGGAATACCTTTGATGCCAAAAAGAGCAATTTGCAAGGTGCGGAAGATGGCTATACGGCATTAGCACCGGTGGGTTCCCTACCAACAGACAAAAGCCCGCACGGTGTGTTCGATCTCGCGGGAAATGTCTCGGAATGGTGCCAGGATAATGTCCCGAATAAGGACCCATTGGTGATTGTGCGGGGTGGACATTGGCAAGCCCCAGCAGACATTGCCCGGTGCACCTACAAACAGACGGTCCCGAAAACCGAACGCCGTGCCACGCTGGGCTTCCGTTGTGCCATGGATGTCCAAAAAACATATTCTGCGAGCCGTGATTAGTATGTTTTAGAAGTACACCGCACAGATGACCCTCCCGGGTCAGGTCGTTCTGGGGATTTCGGCAGCGTAATCAAATGTAAGTTCCACTTATAAAGGAAGGATAGCCCAAATGACCCAAATTTTGATTGTCGAAGATGAGCAAAGTTTACGAGAGGGGGTTGCAGAAGTTCTGGAACTGGAAGGCTACACCGTTTTAAGCGCTGAAAATGGGCAGATGGCATTAGACCTCCTCAACCAGCACCAACCCGATTTGATTGTGTGCGACATCATGATGCCGGAGTTAGACGGCTATGAGTTTTTGACCCGAGTTCGGCAAAACCCCCGGTTGAACACTGTTCCCTTCATCTTTTTGACGGCGAAAGTCTCCCACGATGACCAGCGCCATGGCATGAATTTAGGGGCGGATGATTATCTGACTAAGCCGTTTGACCCGGATGAGCTTATTTCTGCTGTGGAAGCCCGGTTGGAACGGCACCAGAGCATGGTTGCCCCTTATGAAAAAGCACTGCAGGAGGCGAAATCAGAACAAGAGCGGATTCGCCAGTGCCTAGATGAAGCCGCCGAGCAATTCCGCCGCTTTATCCGGCTCTCCCCAGATGGCGTATTGATGATCGACCTTAAAGGCATCATTCATCTGGCAAATCCAGCAATGCTACGGATGCTGAGAGCGGATCAACGGGATCACGTAGTCAAACACCCTATCCGCGATGTTCTGGTCGCAGAAGAAGTCAGCACAATGACCGCTTACTTACAGGATGTTATTGGAAATCCCGAACATCAAGGATTGCAGTTTGAAACCCAGTTTTTACGCCAAGATGGTACCACGTTCCTAGCCGAAGTGACCATGGGATATTTTGAATTTGGTGACATCGCTGCCGCCCAACTGATTGTGCGCGATGTCACCGAACGGCGGCGGGTCGAAGCCGAGTTACGAGCCTTGAATGAGCATAAAAACCGCTTTTTTAGCATCTTAGCCCATGATCTGCGCAATCCATTTACCGTCTTACTCGGTTCGATTGAACTCCTCATGGAAAATATCGATGATTTTGACAAAACGGAAATTAAACGACTGGCGGAAACAATGGATATTTCGGCGAATACAGTATTTCGCCTCCTAGAGAATCTGTTACAATGGTCCCGGATACAAATGGGACGGATGGAGATCGATCCCGCCCCGCTAGACCTCGCCGTGATTGCCACCCTAAACTTGGAATTGGTGCGAGAAAGCGCACAAGCAAAACAAATTCAGTTAATAAACCAGATCACTACCGAAATTCCCGCTTACGGAGATATGAACATGATCGATACCGTAATTCGGAATTTATTAACGAATGCTATCAAGTTTACACCGCCGGGCGGGAACGTTACAATTACCGCTCAGGTGAACGGAAATACGGCCGAACTGAGTGTCAGCGATACCGGAATCGGTATCAGCCC
>RFFQ01000045.1 GCA_003697105.1 Gemmatimonadota bacterium
GATTTGAGGCTAGCCAAAAAAATATTTTTTCGCAGACTGTTGTAATACTTTCTATGACGCACCGTAGATTATTACAGATATACATTCGTTAGGGCTGTAAGGGGCTTAAAGTGATTGACAAAGGATTCTGACCATAGCATATTAAATCGTTTAGGAGACCGTTAGGGTCTCAACGGGAGTTTCTAGCATGTACCCGGTTCATTAAAGAGATGTAACCAATTCAACAACACAATATATACTAAGGAGTGGTGTTATGTTTAGTGGCGCACTTACCGCTTTGGCGACCCCATTTCGGGATGGAAACATTGATTATGCGGCGTATGAAGCATTTATCCAATTTCAGTTGGAAAATGGAATTGATGGGCTGGTGGTTGCGGGTTCTACGGGTGAAGCGGCAACATTAACGGATACCGAAAAACTGGAACTGGGGCGGTTGGCGTTGAAGTTGGCGGCGGGGAGCGTTCCGGTGATTTTGGGTACGGGCAATAATAATACCCAAGCTACTTATGAGCTGACCAAAAAAGCGGCAGATGCCGGATTTAGTGGTGTGTTGCTGGTAGCGCCTTACTACAATAAACCGACTCAGGAAGGCTTATTTCAGCATTACGCACGCATTGCCGAAATCGAGATACCGCAGATTTTATACAATGTCCCCGGGCGAACGGCATCCCACATTGCACCCCAAACGGTTGCCCGGTTGGTGGAATATCCCAATATCGTGGCAATTAAGGAAGCGAGTGGGGGCATTAACAATACCACTGAAATTCTTCGACATTGTGGAGACCGTATCACGGTACTTTCGGGTGAAGATACCCTGATTTACCCCCTGATGTGTGTGGGCGCGAAAGGTGTAATTTGCACGACCTCCAATGTTGCGCCCAAATTGTTCCACGACCTGTGTGCTGCCGCCGCAACCGGTGACCATAAGACCGCCCGTGCCCTGCACTTCCAAACATATCCCCTCATCCAAACCATGTTTGTAGAAACCAACCCCATTCCAGTGAAATACGCCTTGAGTCTGTTGGGGCTAATGACGGCGGAATATCGCTTGCCATTGATGCCACCCTCTGTTGCCAATCAGACAATTATTGCCGAGCAATTACGATCCTTTGGACTTATCCCCTGAGGGGCACGATGGAACTTTTTATCTGGTTTAATTATCCCTATCTAGGCTTGTTGTTCTTCGCATTTTTAATGATGGGGATGCAATTTTTAGGCATCGGCGGTGACCAAGATGCGGATATTGAAGTGGATGCCGGAGTAGAAGTTGAGGTTGATCTCGATGCCGACGTCGATCTGGAACTCGATACCAATGCGGATGTCGATTCTGATATAGAAGCACCCAGTGCAGGCTCTGGCGGTTTCCTTCATGCCGTTTTATCCTTTTTAAATATCGGTCGCGTTCCGCTGTCCATTGTGCTGGTGAGTTTATCACTTTTCATGGGTTTAACGGGTATCATTTTTAACAGTTTTGTTGTAACTTTGTTGAACAGCTATCCTTCGCCGGCATTCATTCTGTCGGGAGTCACATCGGTCTTGCTGGGTTTGGTAGGGACAAGCCAATTGGGTAAAATATTGGTAAAATTGTTTCCGGCGGATGAAACGTACGCGGTGGAAAAGGGTAAGTTGATCGGTTGTGTGGGAGAAGTGACTACCCCGTACATCCCACCGGCGGATAGCCGGAAACAGGGTTTGGTAGATGTGTATAACCAGTATGGGACATTGTTAAAAGTCCCCTGTGTGGCGTATGACGGGCAACCCAAGCGAGGAGACCGGGTGGTGTTAATTGATTATAATCCAGAACACGAATTTTATTATGTGCTTGTGGAAGACAGCCCCGAGTATCACCGGTATTTGAGCGAATAAGCAGGAGTTTGAGGATGGCAGACCCCATACGGATTTTGATTGTAGATGATTCCGCTTTTGCCCGAATGGTGATCCGGCAAATGTTGAGTGCCGATCCCGATATTCAGGTGGTTGGCGAAGCAGAAAACGGTGAACAGGCAATTCAAAAAACAAAAGTGCTCCAACCCGATTTAGTTACAATGGACATCAATATGCCCGGTGTTGATGGGCTGGAAGCGATTGAATCCATCATGGCGTATAATCCTTGCCCGATTTTGGTGGTGAGTTCTACTACCGATGCCAACATCGCGTACCGGGCGATCAGTTCCGGAGCATTAGAGGTTGTACCGAAACCGGAGTTAGATGACCCGCACCGTATGAACTTCCAAGCGGAATTTATTGAGAAGGTCAAACTTCTTTCCCGCGTGAAGGTGATTACCCATATTTCGGGACGGCACCGGCGAGCGAAATCGCCGGTATCCGAGGCACAGTTTTACCAAACACGCCCGGCAGATTGGAAAAAATGTGTTGTTATCGGCGCTTCAACCGGAGGCCCAAAAGCACTATCCAAAATTTTGAGCCAGTTACCGGGTGATTTGCCGGCGCCGGTTGTTGTGGTGCAGCATATTGCGGATGGCTTTACGCAGGGGTTAGTCGATTGGTTGGACAGCATCAACATGTTAAAAGTGCAATTGGTACAAGAGAATACCCCGCTGAAAATGAGCCATGTCTATATTGCACCCAACGGTATGCATACCCGAATCCTACCAAACGGGAAATTGGCTTTTGATGCCGGGATGCCGTGCCAGGGACATTGTCCTGCGGTGAACGTCCTTTTTGAGTCCGCCGCAGAGGCTTTGGGCGAACAGTGTATCGCGGTATTGCTGACGGGTATGGGTTCCGACGGGGCTGAAGGGATGCTTGCCATCCATAAAAGAGGAGGGTACACCATTGCCCAAGATGAAGCCAGTTGTGTGGTTTTCGGTATGCCGAAAAGTGCAATCGATTTAGGCGCGGTTCAGGTGGTGCGCCCGCTTGACCGGATTGCCGCGGAAATTAAAAAGGCATTGTTATGACCCATTGCTTACCAAATTTTCGGATTTGAACGATGGGTCTAGCTGTACATGTTGGGGATGAAACCTTAAAGGTTTAACCCTTTTTTTTCAAATAACTGACAAAGTTTTGGCAAAGGTATGGATAGCACCGTGCATCGATTCATGACGCTGGCGCAGTGGGAAATGCTTAAAGCCTTTATTCAGCGCGAAACCGGAATTATCGTACCAGATCAAAAACGTATGTTTTTAGAGCATGAGTGCGAACAACGTGCACAATTGCTGGGCTTCGAGACGTTTTCATCTTATTTTGAATCTGTTCAGGAATCGCCGGGGCGAGAATTTCAGGAATTAGTACATCTGGTGGCAATTAACGAAACCTACTTTTTCCGGGAGCCTCTGCAATTCATCGCGTTGCGAGACCATCTTTTGCCGGAGGTTGTGCGACGAAACCCCAATAGACCCCTCCGTATCTGGAGCGCCGGTACCTCAACCGGTGAAGAAGCATATTCTATTGCCATGATTGTGCAAGATGTCCGGCAACGTCAGGGTGAGTTTGAGGTGGAAATCATCGGTACGGATATTGACCAAGAGGCGTTGAAACATGCCAAAATCGCTCGTTACGGTAAAAATGCATTTCGTTCGGATGCGGTTTTGAACGCGAATGGTTTGGAATGGACTCCCTATTTTGAATCCGATGGAGATATGTTTACTCTGAACCCTCAAATTCGGGACATGGTCCGGTTTGAATATCTGAATTTGACGCATGACACCTACCCAAATCTGGATTTTTCCAACTTTGATTTCATTTTTTGCCGCAATGTGACTCTCTATTTTGATCGACTAACCTTAAAAGCGGTTCACCAACGGTTCGTGGCAAGTTTGAAACCGGAAGGTTATTTATTTTTGGCTTCGGCAGAAACGCCGCATCATAATTGGGGTGAGTTGCGCTTAAAAGAGGTGGGGTCGGTTTTCGTTTATCAAAAGACAGAGACGGCTTCCATTGAGTTGCCCCCCTCCACACCGGAGCCGGTTCCGTTGCTTCTGGATCGGTACCCGGCGCCTCTTTCGTTACCGGAGCCAACCCAACCGGTGATGCCGCTAAAGACGATTAAACCGCCTTCACTTGAGGCGGCGACTATCTATTTTCAAAAAAAAGAATATGCGCGCGCCTTGCACATTTTGGATCAGACTCTCACCCGTTATCCTGATTTTAGTCCCGCCTATATTTTGAAAGCCAATATTTTGATCAATCAAGAACAATTCGATGAAGCAGAGCAGGTTTGCCGGCTGTTGCAAGGGCGGGAAGCCTGGAACCGGAATGCCTACTTTTTATTGGGGTTGCTCAACTTTTATCGCGAAAATTTCGGACTGGCTAAAGCGGACTTGAGTAAAGCGATCTATCTTAAACCGGATTTCGGACTGGCGCACTATTATTTAGGGCAAGTGTATGAGCGTCTCGCCCAACCGGCTCTGGCACACCGTGAGTACCGGAATGCGTTGAAAAATCTTGAAGAGGGCGTATTACCCGGCTTCTCGATAGAATCATTGCGGTTAATCTGCCAAAAAAAAATCAGTACGATTCAGACTTAAACTTTATTTCTCAGGAGGACAAATGAAACCAAACATGATGATTCTGGTGGGGAGTATCCTGGTGGTGATGCTCGCCGGATGTACGGCAATAGAACAATTGATTCAGAAGCCAACGGTACAGTTTAAGGATGTCAAATTAAAAGACCCCTCTTTGTTTGATGCGACATTCGTTTTTGCGTTTGAGGTTCATAACCCCAATCTCATCGGGGGATCGATTTCGCAATTAACGTACGATTTTGATGTAAATGGGCAGAATTTTCTGGAAGGGGTACTCGATCAGGGCATCTCGATTCCGGCGGGCGGTTCTTCTGTTGTGGAATTGCCCCTTCAGGTGGAATATTTGGGGTTTTTAAATTCTGTTGCGGACTTTGTCCATAAAGATGCTGTGCCGTATGACTTAAAAGGTACGTTTCGAGTGCTGGGTTTTGATATTCCATACCGTAAAACAGGCTCAATTGACATTCCAGACCTACCGAAGGTTTCCGTGAGTGCCGTTGAAATTGAAAATCTCTCGATGATGGGCGCTTCTTTGGTGTTTTCCGTGGAACTGGATAATCGGAATCCCTTTGCGGTGAATTTGGGGGGATTGGATTATCAGATCACGTTGGGGGATACTCCATTTGCGGAAGGGGTTTCGCGGTCAGTGCCTCCGGTAGCGGGTGGTAGTAAGACAACTCTTGAAATTCCACTGGATGTCAATTTTTTGCAATTGGGGCAGGCGGCGTATAATCTGTTGACACAAACGGCTACTGGATATGGCATCTCTGGAAATATGAATTTTGATGTGCCGGCGCTGGGTGAAAAACAGTTTCCGTTTAGTCACTCTGGGAATGTCTCTTTGCGGCGCTGATCCATTCACGAATAGCTCCTTTACAGACCATTCGTTACGGTGCCTACCGTTGATCCGTTGATCCCTCTCCCGTGGTTCTGCTGATGCTTTATTCATCATACCGGATGGCTTCCACCGGCATCAGTTTAGCGGCTTGCCATGCCGGATAAAGTGTTGCTAAGAAACTGATAATAATAGCCGTTACAAAAACCAAGAGTGGGTCTGACCAAACCACCTGCACCGGTAAATGATCCAATTGATAGACATCTGCCGCCAGCGATACAAATTTCCACCGTTTCAAGGAGAGGGCAATCAGATAACCCCCAACGCCGCCCAACAGCGTCCCAATAATGCCGATCACGAGTCCTTCCATGATGAAAATCCGCAGGATCATTTGGGAATTTGTGCCCATGGCCTTCAAAATTCCGATTTCGCGGGTTTTTTCCATCACAATCATAATCAACGTGCTAACGACATTAAATGCGGCGACAATGATGATCAGGGTTAAGATGAGGAACATCACAAGCTTCTGCAAGTTTAGCAATTCAAAAATTTGTTCGTTCATTTCAGTCCAGTCGGTCGCTCGATAGGGATAATCAAGCCGTTTGTTTAGAGCCAGTAAGGCATTCAAGGCAGATTCGCCGATCTGATCCCGTTGGGCATCTGTCAACCGGTCGGTATCAAAATAGAGTCGATCTTGATACCGTTTCGCCACTTTTTTTAAGGGGGCTTCCGCTGCCGGATAGGCGGCGCGGTAGGCATTCCATTCGTTTTCAGTTAATCGCACGTGTATGCCGTTCAAGGATTTTCGCAGGAGGGGTGCTTCGTAAATATCGCTGATGCGCAGTTCCAAGCCGGTGATTTTATCCCCCAGTTCAAAAAAATCCTGTGCGGTGGGAATCGACAGGTAGCAGAGGGTGGCGTTGTAATCATACAAGCCGGAGTCAAAAATACCGCTGACGATAAATCGCCGCATTTTGAATGCCACATTGCTGATCCGGCTTAAATTGGGCGTGGTGGGGAGGGGGTATGCCAGCACGATGGTATCACCGGCGGCAACACCAACTTTCCGTGCCAGTTCGACTCCCACGAGCATCCGTCCCGGTATTTTCGGATCGGGATCGGAGTCCAGGTTGAATTCGCCCGCCACCAGCCGCTCGGAATCAATGAACACCTCTGCTTTTGCCTGCGGGTCAATCCCCCGCACAGCCACTCCATCGACTTGATCCCCGTTTAGAATCATTGCTTTGGCGTAGATGAACGGCGAAATGGACTCCACTTGTGGAATGTCTTCTAATCGGGCGGTCACTTGATCCACGTTCGTCATGCCGTCAGAGAAATATTCCAGTATGTACAAATGCGAATTGGCGGCAAGAATCGAGTCCCGAAATTGGGTTTGAAACCCGGTCATTACCGCCAACGTGACCAACAACGTGGCGACCCCGACAAACACCCCGCCGGTGGCAATCCATGCCGCAAAAGAGAGCAACGCATTTTTATTTTTGGCTCCCAGATGGTGGCGTACAACAAATCGTTCAAAAAAAAGCATTTCATAGTCCTATATTCGGCGCGTCTTCCGTTATGGGTTTTTCTGTGCTCAATATGCGGTTTTCCTATCTTAGCGTCAAGAACTTTAATCGTTGACTTTTGATTCCGGGCATGTTATCACTGTATCCAAATTGCTATCTTTTTTCATCAAATTTATCAGGATGAGACCTTAATAATGAAGATTTATACCAAAACAGGTGATACGGGGGAGACCGGTTTATTTGGCGGACCGCGGGTCTCTAAGGATCATTTGCGGATTCAGGCGTATGGCACGGTTGACGAGCTCAATTCCACGCTAGGGGTTGCCTTAGTTCACTGTTCTGATGAGGCTTTGCGCGAAATGCTACTTCACATTCAACATCAGTTATTTGTGCTAGGGGCAGATTTAGCGACGCCGCTGGAGACGAAATCGAGCTACATTCAGCGTATTCCGGCGGAAGCGGTCACGCAATTGGAGCAGTGGATTGACCAATTTGAGGCAGAATTGCCTCCGCTTACCCACTTCATTTTACCCGGGGGATCGATCTGTGGGGCGTTTTTACATCAGGCACGAACCGTTTGCCGTCGCGCAGAACGGTATATCATTGCGTTGTCACACGAGGCGTCGCTGAGTGAATTTGTGATTCCGTATATCAACCGGTTGTCAGATTATCTGTTTGACGCCGCCCGGATTGCCAATGTTCGTGCCGGTACGACTGAAACTATCTGGAATTCCAACTCATAGAGAGGAGAGAGGTATGGAAAAGCCGAAATTACGCACCGATATTCAGGTGACCCCCTATCAGGATGCAGAAAATGTGGGCGTGCTGATTCAAGATGCCCTAATTGAAGGGCGCACGATGATGCTGAGTGACGGTGCGGTCTTGCTGATGTCTTTTATGGATGGTACAAGAACTATCCGTGATATTCAATCCGAAATTATGCGGCAAACGGGACAACTGGTTAATTCGGAAGAGATCGAACAATTTGTGCAACTGCTAGACAACCATTATTTACTGGATAACGCGAACTACCGCCAACGATTACGCACCCTTGCCGCCGAATACAAGCGGCTTGAGGCTCGCCCCCCCCTGATGGCAGATGCAGGCTATCCCGCTGACCCCCAACAATTGCGAGCGTTTTTGGATGACGTCTTCGCTCAGAGTGAAAATAGCCATCTGGATGGACGGCTCCCCGAAAAATTAAGCGGAATTGTCGCCCCCCATATCGACATCCCGCGCGGGCAGAACACCTACGCCAAGGTTTACGGAGCGTTACGCAAATATGATCCCGCACAAACCTACATTGTACTCGGCGTCAATCATCAATACCCCACCCAGAACCCCTTTATTGCTACAGATCGCGCCTACCAGACACCGCTAGGCAAATTGCCGGTGGATACCGGTCTGCTCCATCAGCTCAACCAGCGGCTGGATTGGGATATACTGGAGGGAGAAATTGCCCACCGGGGGGAACATTCCATTGAGTTTCCGGCGCTTTTCCTGCGCTACCTTTACCCAGAGGCAGAGATGAAAATTGTCCCCATTTTAAGCAACTATTACGATAAAACGGATGAGCGAGTTGAACGATTTATCCGGGCATTACGCGAGATTATCGCCGGGCGGGAAGATATTGTCCTGATTTCCAGTGTTGATTTTTCGCATATTGGGCCGCAATTTGGCTGGCAACGGGAGGTCACACCGGCGGATATTGCCAGCACGGAACGGGAAGATCGGCTAACCATCGCGTTTTTGGAAAAAAATGACCCGGATGGTTTTTATGCGGATATTATGAAGGATCAAAACCGGCGAAATATTGATGCGTTAGGTGCCACGTATGTGTTTCAACGGGTACTGGATAAACCCGGGGTGTTGATCCAGTACGAGCAAGCGTTTGACCCGTTGAATACGGTCACCTTTACCGGACTCATTTTTTAGCTTGCTTGAGACCGCCGCAGACCCCGGGAAACGGGCTATTGAGTTTCAAATCCTGCCATAGAGATTCCAATGGTCAAACACTAATAAAAAGAGATGTCATCTATTAAGATGACATCTCTTCTTTTTTAGCCGCTAGCTTCTAGCTTCTAGCCGCTAGCTTCTAGCTTCTAGCCGCTAACTTCTAGCTTCTAGTTTCTAGCTTCTAGCTTCTAGTTTCTAGCTTCTAGCTTCTAGCCTCTTATTTCAGAAGCACCATCTGTTTGATGTCACTGAAGTTATCGGTGCTAACCCGGTAGAAGTAAACGCCGGATTTCACGGCTTGGCCATTGGCATCCGTACCGTCCCAAATCAATTGATGATAGCCGGCTTCCATCGTGCCATCCACCAATGTGCGTACCAAACGACCATTGACATCATAGATTGCCAACGCAACGGATGCGCTCACCGGCAGATCAAATTGGATTGTGGTGCGCGGGTTAAATGGATTCGGGAAGTTTTGGCTGAGGCGATAGTGGTTCGGTATGTTCAACCCGTAACCGACCTTCACATTGCCTTCCGTCAGGGTGGCATTCAGACTGCCTTCGTTGTAGAGGAAGTCATCCAACGTAATGGTAGTTTCGCTATCCAATTCCCCGACAACACTAAATTCAAGGTTGAATAGCACGCCTTCGCCTTCTAGTGCTTTCACGCCATACGCCACCACTTGAATCCCGGTTTCTGTATTGGAAGTCACCAATGTCATCGCTTCCGATAAAGTACCTTCCGTCAGGATACGGTTGAAGTGGATCACGTTGGCATCAAATTGAACTGCCGTTTGGTAGGCGATAATGTCATCCTGAGTTAGGTCGCCAACGGTTACCGGAATCACAATGGTTTCTTCTGGCAGACCGTAGGTGGAACCGACGGTGGTTTCCACGGAGCGTGTCGCGACTGTTTTGCTGTCAAGTTGTTTACCGCTCGGGCGATCCAGTGCGGATTGCCAGTTTCCACTGACATCACCGTAGAGCACCGCATCAAAGTTCTGGTCGAACATATCTTCTTCCAGCGGGGTGTAGCTGTAGCTCATGGGCATAAAGGTCCAGCTACCGGTCAGGGAACTTTGGGGGACATAGGCCGCGAACTGGGCAATTCGGGCGGCATCAAATGGAGTGATTTCGCCGTCACCGGTGACTTCACCCGCCAACTCCTGATATTCATTGAATTCGTACAGCCCGATGGAAGCCTGCGCGACCCGTGCGGCATCAAACGCCGTAATTGTGCGGTATCCCGGGTCGCCTTCAAAATCGGCGTTCAGCACGTAGTCTCCCGGGCGGCGAGAAACGACCGTAAAGTTGCCATCGGCATCGGTCAAGGCGGTGGTGGTCGTTGTACCGATCAGCGACACCAACGCACCGGCAATGGCTTCTTCGTTGCTCCAGTAAGCGATGTTCCCGCTTACCGCAGGACCTTCGCCACCGCCGCCGCCAACACCTTGAACGAGGAAGTAATCCACAAACCAACCCTTGTAACCTTGCGAGTTGGTCGCCCCAAAACGGAAGCGGAAGGTAACGGTTTCACCGGCATAATCCGTGAGATCAAAGACTGCCGGCACCCAATCGCCACTATTACCGGTATAACCTGGACCACCGCTCAAACCGACAACGGTCGGATCGGGGTAGCCACCTTCGGGGTTAATAATATTCCAGCTATCACCGCCATCAACCGAAATTTGGATTTGACCGCCATCCCAGCCATCATTGGTATCATACCAGTGGTAGAAGTTCAAGGCATAGGGTCCGACGGCGGCGGATAACTCAAATTCAGGGGTGGTCAGGTACTGGCTGGAGGGACCGTTGTAGTTGCCATCCAAATCCGTACCCCAGCAATTTTCACCTTCATAAGCGGATGCGGGACCACCGTTCGGGGTGGGGGTGCCCCATTCCCATTCGCCGGTACCACTAAAGCCACCGTCATCTCCTTCAAAACTTTGGACAAACTGCAATTCAAAGTTCAGGATGTTGGTTTGTCCGGCATCAACCGTAAATTCCGTGATGGCTTCCTGGTAGTTCGGTGCGGCGCAATGCACGGTATAGGTGTAGTTGCCCGGCACATTTCCGAAGTCATAAAATCCATTTTCGTCCGTCATCAC
>RFFQ01000046.1 GCA_003697105.1 Gemmatimonadota bacterium
AAAAAGGTATCCTGACAGACACTTTCGTAAACCGGTTCCCACGAGACATAAAAACTAAAGGTGGTATCGGCGCACAAATCCGCCTGCCGAACATCAAACGAAAGGGTGGTTGTAGAATCCCCAAACAGCGTCCCACCATTGCCTGTATAAGTAAAATCACCATTTCCGGCATTATAGCTCCAATCCGAAGCAACATTTTCCACCGTCAACGTACTGGCATTTAAGTCCGATTGAATCACAAAATTAAGGGCACGCCCCCCATTGGTGTTAGTAACCGGAAGCGAAACCGTTTCGGGATAACCACTCTCCACATTGACCGTACCGGGAAAGGTGATGTTCACGTTGGGTTGTTTTAGCAAGAACGTTAAGCCAGTGGATACCGTTTGCGAACCGGTAGTACATGGCTCGCCTGCTGTAGAGGGGACCGAAAGACTATCACAACCATTCACATAGACTTCAAAGGAATAGGTGGAATCATATCCAGCTTCAATTACCGGGAAAAGTGCAGTAAAATAACGGCTGGGAATGTTTGGTGTTACATTTCCACTACCGAGAAAGGACCCGGCAACATATACAAAATCCGCGAACCATGTCGTACTATCAGTGACATTAAACAAGCGACCTTCACCCGTATTTTTAAGGCGCACTTCAACGCGGATCGTATCCTCAAACGAACCAATCACCGATGATGAAGGTGTGATCGGTGTTCCGTTTTTCTCGATAGCAACCACTTCCAAGACCAGATTCCCAATCACGACATCATGGGTAAACGTGGTGCTAGCAGAGATGGGGTTATTCTGGTCATCTTCCCCCCGAATCTGCACTGGATTAATATACGTCGCGGAAAGCACCGTACAATCGGTCTGCATGTAGTGATCAATCCGCAGCGTATCCCCCACGGCTAACCGTTGGGCGGCATTAAATTGCCACCGGACGGAATCTGGGGAGAAAACAGTGGTCACAAAATCTCCCGGGGAGCTCAGTGTTAAGCCACCATTAATAATTTGGCTGGTGGACTTATAATCAAACCCAGAATCAAACACATTGATAACCGTAAAATCTTCTAGGGCGCTCCCACCGATATTGGTAATCCGGATGGAGTACCAATCGCCGGCGGTATCATTGCGGTCATGCTGGAGTTCTGCCACAAATAACTCAATCTGCAACGCCGGATCATTTGTGACCCCTGGCGAGACATCTCCCCCCGTCCGGATCACCCAATCCGTACCATTGTTGGTATCCGTACCATTGGGTGCCAACGCGATCGAATTTCCTGCCACCAAGCCGGTAATATCAATATCGTTTACCCACGGCATATCACACGGAGGTGCATTCACATTACCTCCTGTACCATAGGCGATATAATCCACATCATTGCCCAGATCGGTGGTTAAAAGAATATCATCGCCAGCATCGGTAAAAAATTCACCCCCACCGGCATAAAAATGGTAAACCGGACCGACAAAATCGTCAGTACCACTCCCTGCATGGAACACGACATATTCACCCGCGCCAACAATTTGATCCGGAAAGGTGTAGGTATTACCATTTTGATTTGATATCGTCCAACCGTTGATATTGTCGCCCGTCACCACATAGAGTTCCACCCATTCATTGGCGGCGGCGCCAGTTACACTCGCTTCATTAATGACAAACTTACCCAAATCACCATTGGAAGTGCTAATGGAGATATTATGCGTATCCGTATCCGTCCCCGCTGGACTCCCAAATGCCGTAACCGAACTGACAATAGATGAAGGCAGATTACAGGTGGTCAGCAGGTCATACGTGATCACAATACTATCGCCCGGCGCTAACACATCATTTGAAAAATTGAAAAAGATGAGACTGTCTGGGGAAGGATTGGAATAACTGAGGGTAATTCCACTACCATTGCGGGTAGCTGTGGGAGCCGGAGTCGAATCAAACAGCAGGCTATCGGGTAGATTATTAACGACCCAGAGCGAATCTGTCGCCGCCCCCGCCGTATTCCGAATCGTGATCGTAAAGGTTTCGCCATTGGCATCATTCCGGGTCATGGAGGCGGGACCCGAATGGGTCACACTCAACGTTTGCGAGAAGACAATCGGCGTATAAAAGAACCCAATGATAAGACCGATCAAAACCACACATGAGTAAAATCGAGGTGACATCACGCATTCCTGTTCAAAAAAATGATGATTACCGGCGGATCACATGTTTATTTTTTTGATACGAACTGAAAAAATCTAAAAAACAAGTCGTGGCGTGCATTCAGGTTATCGAATCCGAATTGGCACATAGTGCTGGTGCTTCATCCCAGAACCCCCCCGATAAGAGAGTTCAACCCAAACCGGTACAAATGTTTGCTGATAATCCGCATCCACCTGAAGGGTGACCACGTGCGTTTGATGGCTGTGCCGGGACAGTTTATTCAACCGCCATACCGACTGACCCAGATGAACTCCTTCTGCCGGGCTGGTTATATTTAATTTTACGTAATAGGCATCGCCATCACCGTTATTTTGCACAACCACCACCAGTTGCCCCGTACTACCCGTGCTGAGGGACATATCCGGGGTGAAACTATACGCCAGATACGGCAATTGCGCCGGGTCCGTGGGAATGGGAACATCCCCAAACACCGGCTCAATATCCGGTGATGGATCGGTACTCGCCAACGCCGTGTTGACGGTCTGGTTGACCTCCTGCACGGTCTGATTAATGGATTCCATCACCGGTTCGGTTTGTGTCAATACCTCTGGATTCAAGGTCAACAAGGAGAGCATCGGTGTACTGGAAAGCGTCACCGGCGAATATAAGCCATTTTTCTCAATCAACCCAATCGTTGCCATGGGGTCAAATTGCCGGATATAATCCGGTACTTCTTGCATCAGTACGTGATCATTCTCCGCTAATTCCACCACAGCCACATCGCGGTTCTCTGCGGAGACCGGTGTCCTCACGCCACTGAGTAATTCGGGGTCGGGGGCACTGGTGAAAACTTGCTCATCCAATTTCACCCGCAGACTGGCGAAAGGACCTTGCTTCCAATAGCTATAATCGGAAAAATCGCGATCCTCGAAGCCGGTAATATTGTAGCCCAAAATCCCTTGGAGATTTTGGACAAGCCGCATCCCGACTTCTGCACCCAAACTGTATTGGTAGGTATTCGTCTGGTATTGATGAAGAACCCGTGCTCCAATAGTCAGGTCAAAGCGGTCTGTCAAATCGTACACCATTTCGGCTAAGCCTAAATCGGTATAGATGGTAAAGGGGTCTAATATTTCAGATTCCCAATCGGTACGCTTAATAGCATAGCGCCCGCGCAATTGCAACCGGGGCGTTTTTTGGTAAACCGCTTCGGCGGAAACCAACGTTCGGGCGGCAACATACTCCTGCCCTCGATTATAGCGGAACCGTAACATGGCTAAAACATTTAAGCGATCATGATCCAGAGGGCGAAATGCCCAACCGGCATACCCATCGGATTTGATATTATCCCGTTTGTCTTTCAAATCCTCATACCAGTAGGTTTGGCGGGCGATAAAATCCACGCCATTTTCAAACCGTTGCCGGGTTTGAAAGTCGATGACATGCTTATCGGAATCATCTCCCATCCGAATTTCATATTTACCTGAAACTTGGCTGGTGGCAGTCCGCCGGTACGCGGCATTCGCCCCGAAAACATAAAAATCTTCCCGCTGTTGCCCGCTGATTTTCTGTACAGATTCTCCCCGGACACCCAGATGAAGGGTTTCTCCGAAGGTAAATTTTTGGCGTGCCCCTTCGGTGTACGAGGTACTTTTATTATCAAACGCAGTATGAGTATAGAGGTCAGTATTTTTTAACACCGTCAATTCCAAACCGGCTTTCGCCCGCAGGGGATTTTCGGTCGAATCAATTTCATCATGTTGGTATTCCGCGTTTCCAAACAACCGAATTTTATCAAACAGATGCAGACCTTGCCGGAAATCAAAACTGGCAGTGGATTTGGATGGGAATTGGTCAATCACATCGCCACTCAAAATTCGGGCATGACCCACCGACAGTTTGAGGTTATTCGTTGGAGCAAAGGTCAATTCGCCTTTTGCCATTTGGGACTCTTCTTTGGAAGTAGCGCCCTCGCTTTCGGTATACTGATAGCCCACAGCCGCCTCAACACCCGGTAGACCAAAGATAAGTTCCGTGTTATTGACTCGTGTTGTCAGGTCTTTATTGAGATGATCCCGAACATAGGCTTCACCTCCTAAGCTAATTTTGGTGCGGTTACGGCTACCTAAGCTGAACCGGTATCGCAGCCCATATTTTTCGGTACCCCGTTCTGCCGACGTGATGCTCGGGTTGGAAAAACTGGATTCCTGATAGCGATAGTACAATTCCACCTGCTTCGTGTTGGATAACGTTTTCACATTCATCAAGTAGGCTTTACCGGAGGAATCCGCCAATGAGGTGGGGTCTGTGTGTTTGGACTGGGCATATTCCCCTCGAACCTGAATCTTCCGGTTAAATAGGTTCGCTTTGGCATCGGTACCCAGCAATTCGTAATTTTGAAATTGATCGGCGTTTTCTTCGACCACAGCAGTGACCCCAATTTCACCCACTTCCGGATACCGGATAGCCGCACGACCGCCATATTTATAATATTTAGCATCCTGCGAGCGGCTTTCATACTGAACGATGATATAAACCGGATTCAAATCAAGGTCTAACGCTGGAACCGCTTGCTCAAACAGAATCGACCCATCATCATAATCAATTTGATAATCAGTATGCCGGACTAAATCTTTCCGGCTCAGGATATTTTCAGAATGGAAGCGATCCCGCACTTCCACCGTCACTTTTTCACTATTTTCCACCAGAGGGACATGAGACAAGAAGTAATAACCTGAAATACCTTCACTGGGAATTTCTTCCCGTTGAAAAGCCTGATTACTATAGGTTACAAAACCGGTGGCATTCAAATAATCATTTTCCAGATGTGTTTTGACTCCCTGATACGCCCGGTCATATCGTGTCAATTCCGTCTGGGTCAATCCGGCGCGGTAATCACCATACATGGTATAAGACTTATTACGCTCAATCCGGACATATAAAGGAGATTGCGACTCGGAATCATAGCCCGTTTTGCTAGCATCCCCATAAATCGGATAATAACTATTCGGGTCAATTTGTTCAAACAATTTATCCTTATTGGGGACTTTACGGCTATCATATTGGGCTGTCAACAGATATTTCCCTAAGATTCGACCGCGCAAGAACAACTGCAGACCGGCATCGGTCCATACTTCCTCTTCGTAGTCATCCACCACATCTGGGGGCATCTTCGACCGGTCACCACTAAAGGTTTGGTAGCCAATAGTCCCTTCACCCAAAGCAACAAAGGTAAAATCCCGCAATTCCGGCAGAAATTCAATCCGTTTGGAGACTTGAAACGAGGTCGAGATCGTCGCGGTAAAAAAGCGGACTTCTGGCTCGTAGGAAGGGCTGAGTTGCACTTTAGCAAAGCCATCTTTGGTTCTCACCTGATGCCCCGGCATCCCCGGATGCGCGTCGGGAGTCACAAAATCTCCGTGGTCAATCGCGACCGTAACAAAAATGTTATCTGCCACATGAATCCCATTTTTATCTAAGATTTCCATAATCAGTGTCGGTTCCGTAACCCCGTCCGACGTCGGATATTTGGGCTCCGTTTTGAACTTAATCTGGGCAGGACGATCCGCATAATACACATAGACCGGGTCAGATACAATCTCTTTTCGTCCCGGCATAATGGCAACCGCCACCAATTCATTTTTACCCAACTGAATCGGTACACTAAAATAGTCATATTGCGCCAAACTCACCGCGGCATTTAACCGTTTTTCGCCCACTTGGTCATTGGGGACAACCTTACCATTCACTCGCAATTCATAATTGGCGGCAAGCGGCACTTGAATACTCACCGAAATTTTGCTTCGTGTCGTGTACACCTCACCATCTTGGGGAGACAGCACAAATGCTTTTTGATTACGTTTCAGGGCAAGCAATTCTTCCCGCGTCATTTCACTCACTTCTTTGCGGGGCATTGCCGGAGTTTGCTCACCATCCACACCTTCGCTGACCCAGCTTGAGTCCACATCGGCTAACGTTTCCGCAGATGATGACGGGACAGAGGAGGTGGGGGTCTTTGACTTCCGAATTAATTTACGACCCGAAGAGGGCTTGCCATTCACATCCGGCTTTGGTAAGGAGTCCAACTCCACCGCCTCGCCGAGGGGTTTGACTTCATACTGAATGAACGATACACCTGCGGGGACATTCTTTAAATGCCACTCTAATTTTCCACCCTCCAGCACTACGGGATCGGGTAGGGGTCTTCCATCCATTTCGGCACTGCCCGGCACATACGCTAACTGGGGAGGGAGTTGATCCTTAACTGTTAAGGAATCAAACATGCCATCCGCTTCCAGTTTGAGTTCCATACGGGTGGATTGGCGGCGTGATTCCATGGTACTAAGTCGTTCCGGCAATTCAATGATAACTTCCGTCCGGCGGTTTTTCTGCATATTTTCTAGGGTGGTATTCGGCGCCACCGGACGTGTTGCCGCAAAGCCCGCCCACGTCATGCGGTCCGGATCGACCCCATGATCCACCAAATATTGGTACACCACCCGTGCCCGCGCTTCCGAAAGTTCCCAGTTGGACGGAAATTCTGGGGTGTTAATCGGACGAATATCGGTGTGTCCTTCCACCCGCCCGGTCGCTGTGGGATAAATCTCTTGCAAGATTTCCACAATACGATCCAAATAATGATAACTCCCTGGGCGTAAATCCGCCTTACCCGTATCAAACAGAAAATCACCTAAAGTAAACGTAAGTTCATTTTCATCCGCAACAAATTCGGGTTGTAGGTTCAGCGTAAACTCCTTAGAGCGCCGCGGATTTCCACGGGCATCAGTCCATTCGATATATGCCAATCGACCCAGAACTTCCGGCATATTTTCAGTATCGACTTCCACGGCGTAGGTAAAAATACCTTTCATGCCGTCAGGGAAATCACCCAGATTCCAAATGAACTGACCGTCCACCTGCTGGGGAACCGAGTCATATGGTGCATCGTTCCACCGCACACTTTCCGGGAGATACGTTCCATTTAGGTCTTCACTAACTAAACGGACGTCCGTCATCGCCTCAAAGCTCCGGTCAATACGGAAGATATATTGGACCCGGTTCAAAGCGGGTTTTTCAGCCCCCGGCGGGAGCAAGGTGATTTCGACCCGGCGGTTGAGTGCCATATTCTTCAGGGAAGTATTCGGCACTTTCGGAATGGACGGTCCATACCCTTTAATGACCATATTTGCGCGATTTGCGCCCAGCGAATCCAGCGCCGCGGCGACTGCTTCTGCCCGTGCTTCCGAAAGCTCCTGATTCGACGGAAATTCTGGGGTATGGATCGGACGAATATCGGTATGACCTTCGATTAAAATTTGCCAATCGGGGTGAGTCTCCAAAAAGGCGATCAACTGATGAAATTCATCTGGAATGCGTAATAGCTCCGCTTTACCCGTATCAAAATGAGATTCTGGAATTTCGAGAACTTGCACAGCTTCCTGTTGTTGCCCCGGTAATAAACGCACCTCCTGTGATAAATACGCTTTTTGTACGTCAATCGTCGCTAACAGTGGGCGAACCAGCCGGAAATTGGCTTTGACCAGCCCGCTTTCCATCAAATCCACAAACTGCGTCGTAGCGGAGCCCACAAAATGATTATCAACCGGCAACGGAATCAAATCAGGCGGCACGGTAACCATATCCAGCTTGATCACATGGACACCGGGGTCAATACCGTCCACGGAATAAAGACCGTTGGCATCGGTGATAATATACCGCCCATCTTCCATATATAACCGGACTTTATGAAGTGGTACATCCCCCTCATCAAATATCCGGTTGTTATTTTCATCAACGAATACTCGTCCCAAAAGACGTCCTTCGGGGCGAAACACACCCTCGATCACCCGGACCACGGCTTGGTCGTCATTACTCACCAACGTCACTTCTTCAATTATTTTCACCCGTTCTGGCGAGATAATTTGTTGTGGCGGGACAACTGGATTCCCCGTCATCCGGGCAACATTGATATGCTCGCCCACCTGGGTATTGACCCCCGCCACGGAGAGATAACGCAACGTGCGTTTTTCCTTCGGTGCTAAGCTATCTGGGATAACCCACACCGCCTGACTTCCATTTTGAATGGGATCGGAGAAGGGTATCCCGTCAACTTTGGAACTACCTTTCACATAGCGGAAACTGTTCGGCATAAAGTCATACAGCCGTCCATTGGAAACATATGCGGTCGGGCTCACATTCTCAAAATCAATTTCATATTCCACCAGACCCCCACGCTCGACGGTTTTGCGAAGGACCCGTTTATCAATGCGGACCATGGGGTTAAGAACGGTAACGACCACAATTTCTGAAAAAGCAACTTCCGTTTCAATGGATTCCAGCGTCGCCATATTGGGAATGCTATCCAAATCCACCGCATTATCGATCACTCGGGCATTAAAGGTCACCTGTCCCCACGATTGGCGGGGCAGGGTGGGAAAGGTCCAAATCAGACTCCGGGTGGGTTCATCGTACCGGGCACTCACCAACACTTCTAGTGAATCGGTTGCCGTTTGGTGAAATTCCGCCTTATTTTGATTATTAATATTGCGCCGGATGACGGACACGGTATCCTGATACATCATTAAACGACCATCGGTCCAATTGGTAACATCGGTCAACCGAAAATCGATCTCATCGGTCAAGATGGCATTCGTGATATCAAAAATACTTAGATTTTCAAAAGTGATGGTGTACTTCAGCCACTCGCCTGCCTTGACAAATTCTTCCGGTTCCACTTCAATTTTAAGCGGCGCAAAAAAGGCTTGAATTCGTTCGATCCGGTCAATGGTGTAATTGGGTCGTGCATCCGGGTCAACGGTGGACTCCACCCGAACGACTAAATCCCAATGCATCGAATTATTATCCCCAATAGCGGTGGTATCCGTCACTCCCACCGTGGCAACAATGGTTTGGCGTTCCCCGGGGCGAAGACGCACATCGGGGATACCATCTCCAGACGCATCATCCAAACGGTCTGTTTGATTCAAGGAATAGAAAAAAACAACGGAATTAGGGGGAAGTGTGCTGTTTTCCCGGTCAAAGAAGACATTAATATCATCCGTCGTATTACCGGAATTTAAAATCGTATTAAAAAATACGGCGGGACGTCCTTGCTGGTCTAAGCGGGCGATCTGTCGCACCGAGGAGATATCCGGGGTATCATACCGGTCCCGCTCCGGATAGTATTCATCGGCGTCATTGGGGAAACGAGGTCGATCCAAAGGACCAATCCAGACTTCAGCAACGGGAGGAATAAGTGTAATGACTTCATTGGTCTCTTGCGGTTCCCCTTCTAGGGTAGAATAGGAATAGGTACCATAGTTTTCTAACCGCAGATTCCCCGGCACGTTATCATTGACCCGTACCTTAAAGCGAAACCGTCCCGTTTCCTGCGAACCCAAGCTGAGAATACGGTGCCGGATGCCTAACACATCGGTACCCTCACCGGCGTCCGGTTCTTGATCCACCCATACGGTATCTTGGATGCCGGAATCAAACACTAAATATTCGGTTTGCCCTTCCGGGAAAACATGAAAACTGCGAGGCACATACGTAATATAAAGACTATCATCATCTTGATAGCGGAAAATATCTTGAATGATAACATCACGGGCGGCATTATTCCCTAAATTCCGAAACTCAATGATGTATTCTAAGGTATCGCCTTCTGCCGCTTCTTGACGATCCACTGACTTATTCACCACCAGATTCGCTCGATTGGAAACATCAACCCGAGCCACATTATCAATATCCGCTGCCGTTGAATGAATACTCCGCCCTTCAATATTAAAATAGCCTTGTGCTCCTTCCGGTATCGAGAGGTCCAGTAAGATCGCCACTGCTAAATTAATAAAACCATCCGGTTCGATATCTTCTGCTTGGGTAATTTGGGGTTCCCGGGGAGAGGGTAAACCATCCCCGTTCAGATCATGGTAAATACGAATCTGGTCCGGCTCATAATACGGGAACCCATTGAAACCTTCCACGTTGAAACAGCGTAAATCGTAAGTATCAGTAATATTGCCTGTATTATATAAGATATAGGAAAAATAGGTTTCAATCCCCGGTGTGCCAAAACGGGTTTGTCCGGGTGCTTCAACGGTTCCGTTGGGCAGAATTTCCAAACCGTAAACCGGCATAATCTCCGTATATACCGTATTGGAACTAACGGTCTGTGGACCTTGGGTGGTACTGTATTTGACATAGGAGGTATTCACAATTTGCATCCCTGCGCGGGCTTTCGCAAAACCCAACGCCGGTAAGCAAACCAGAGAGATCACCAATAGCCCGAGCACCCACCAATGGGATCGAGTTTTAAGATATGTCATTATCGGATTCAAAATGGTAGCCATTGCACTTTCTGAATGAAATAAAAAGCAACACGTTTCCATTTTAATAAAGGCTTAGACTTGCCAAGCCGTTAATAACTTGGCAAGTCTAAGCAACTACTTACACGGGCAAACCGCTAGTCAATCGTGACTTTATACGATACACGCCCTTGTGCCCCGGAATTGAGCCGCCCGTTCGCCGCACTATTCCAAATCCAACGGATATCGGTCACCGTCGGATCATTAGCCGCTGCAGTCCAGGTTGCCCCATTGTCGTTACTGTATTCAATGGTATCCGTACCACCGCTACCAATTTCAAACCGTGCTGAATTCGGTACGTAAGTGGTATTTGCCGGAATATCATCATAGATGTAAACCGTATCCAACGCCGTTGCCGCCGTGTTATAGAAGTTCACATAATACTTCAGTGTATCTTGCGGAACCCCTTGATTCACGGTAGCAGTTTGGTTATATGTGGTATCTCCATCCGCATAACTACTTGGACCGAGGTTACGAACAGCTTTCCGCACATCCATGCTGGCATCGATAACGGTCGTAATATCGACCGCGGGGTCAGATGCACCAGTGGCATCTCCCTGACCCACTGCCGTAATCGTTGCCACATCCGAAACACCGTCCGGAGCGTTGGAGGGGATAAACGCCACAACCCGAATCCGCCAGCTACCACCAATCGGTACAGTATAAAGCAGATCCCATTGCCCGCCGGCAAAGGGCAACGCATCCCATTGGTCTGCCGTATCGGGATCTTCCTGATACAAGGCGTAGCTCCAACCGCGGCTAGAACTGATCGTAAAGTAGGAGTTGGTCTGGGAGGTATCCGCACCCGGAATGATCGTGTTCCCCAAGTTAATCAAATCATGGATATACGAGACTTGAGTATTGGGACGGCCCGAATTTGACCGATCCGGCTCTAGCAAGAGATTCGGGTTCCGTGGAATACGAATAGAGTCACGGACCGTACTATCAATGTCAGTCTTATTGGTAGAGGTCGCCGTAAAGTACGTTGGATAGGTACCAAAGGCAGTTGTTGCCGGAAAATCCACCACCGCATACACACATGCCGTATCGCCGCCGGCAACCGGACCAATATCACTAATAGCGGAGAGTTCACTTGCATCCAAATCACCTTGACAGTCGGCGTCTTCATAGTAGGTCACGTTCCAGGTAGCCGGAAATAGACTTTCCGATAAGGTGTATGTATCGGCCCGGTTTGCTGGGTTCCGTACGGTCAACGGAATGTTGACAACCGTACTGCTATCGGGGTCAGGCCCTTGGAAGGTGTATGCATTTTCATCCGTAGCCACCGCATCACCACCGTAAGTATACAAACGGTTCACATATTCCACGGCGGCACCGGTGACATTACGGAAGATGATGGTCGTCCGGTTCACCGCACCAATCACCGCGGTCACCACATCTCCATTTGTAGCAGAGGTTAGTGGCGCCACTTCCAACGTATCGGTCGCCGCATTAATAACGGCTGAAATACGCGTGATCTCATTGCCAACATTAATAAACTGACCCACTTGAAAACCCGTCGCATCTGCTACTTGTAAATACTGCGTACTCGGGGTAGAACCCTGAGTTGGGTCTGCGGTCAACGTGGTTTCTAGATTGGGGTTGTTGGTTGAGAAACCGGGAGCATAGGAGGTATCCGCCGGGTTGATGGACGATTGGGCATAGATCACAATGGTAGAGTCTGTACCGGCATCCACATTGGCATCCACATACACTTGGACCCGAATCATCGCCGTATCTCCCGGCGCCACGGTGCCCACATCACGGTTAAGGTCACCATCCACATTACCCAGCGGTGTTGCTCCGTCAAAGAACGAAACCGTGAAACTCCCTGGCTTCTGGCTACCATTGGCACCAAACCGCAAAATGTTGATAATGTCATCCTGCAAACCATTGTTCCGCACCGTGAGATAAATATTTTGGGTTTCTCCGCCAGCAATCGTATTGATGACAACGGTATCTTCGCTGGCGTTCGTGCCAAAGTCATGCGCCGTTGGTAACCCAGCGGGACCGATAGAAACCGATACTTTTTCATAACCCGGACCGTTCAAGCGGGTTTGAACCGGGTTGGTCGGCTGATTGGCTTCCGATTGGTCATCCAAACGATACTCGACTTGCCCTTGGTTCCGGATAGGAGAACGGCTGGCGGTCAGGTCAACCGGAATGCGAACATCAAACTCAAAATCCCAGTTTTGACCGGCAATCAAAGTACCGCTACCCGAAGAGGTGGTACCGGTAACAAAACCAATCCCGCGGATGAAATAACCGGCGCCTTGGCTGGCAGCCCATGTTTCGGCATTGGTTCGGTCGTCAAACCACATCCCAGTACTTCCATCGGGCCAAGAGCCATCCGTCGCATCCGAGAGAGTATCGGTAGCGGCAGGTGTGGTGGTACCCACCCAATACAGGATACTCCCTGCGGCTGGGGTGTACTGAGTATTGTTATCCACCCGGACAATGGGGAAGGGTTCGGAGGTTAAATCCGCATCATCCCGGGTAGGTAAGGGGTCCGTAATAATGACCCCATAGTAAAACGCATCCGCCGTTCCGTCACTACCGGTATCAACATGGATCGAGTCAAAACCAGTGGATTGATTACCAATGTTGCTCCCATAGAGCGAATAAACAAGCGTATCGCCTGAAGACGCATCGGCAACGTTGACATTTTTGTTAGCAGTCACAATCGCCTCTTCGCTCACCGTTGTTAAATGATAGTTGACGCTATCATTACAGGCTTGACCCGAAACCGTGTCGCCGGCAGCGGCATAACCCCGAATATCGATTTCAATAAGCTGCCCACTCGTTGCCGTTACCGGAACGGTGTACGATACAATTAGGGAAACCTGATTATTCGGTGCGTTATAATCACCCGGCACATCCGTGACATAGGTAGTAGTATCTTCACCGGCGTCAATCAACCCGTTGTTATTTGTATCCAGATAGATTGCGGCATTCGAAAGACTAAAGCCGGTCGCATTAGTATTACTACCGTTAGCAAGTGAAACATAAAAATCGTTCAAGTCATTACCGGCATTGGTAAGGGTGTATTGATAGTACACAACCTGTCCGGGGGCGGCACTTTGCTGGTGAGCATAAGAGGGGGCGCTCCCGCTCGGGGTAATATCCATCCCGCAGATTTCCTGAACGGTGGTGATCACTTGATTCGATGGGGTCGTAAATTGCTGACCCGTCTGATCCACATATACCGCCGAGGCAACGTTGGTAATGTCCGTACCCGCGCGCGTATATGCATTTGCTGACGATGTGGCCATCAAGATGCCCGCCATCAGCAACACAACAAGTATGAGTAACTTGTGATTAGACATTTGAAAACCTCCTGAAAAAGGGTTACCAATAAAAGGCGACGTACAAATCACACGTGGATTTGAACGCGAAAAAACAGAACACATTCGACACAAAAAAACGGTAGAGGTCAAACCTCCCTAAACGGTGGTATATCTTTGAGCTATCGCCTCCTTTCAACTCAAAACGATGATATAAGTATGTTACACGCATAAAAAACCTCGGTTATCATCTGTTATTTAACTTTAACCCGGTATTTAAACACAATTTCAGCCGCTGGTTCCAGCGGTTCAAACAATGTCCATTGAATATGAGTGTACATATCGGGTGTGGCGATTTTCTTTTTCTCAACCAGATTTCCATTTTCGTCTTCTTCCATCACCGTATATGCAATGGGCGGAACTTGATACGTCTTACCTTTATCAATGCTGTATTTCAGTTCCACATTCGCCATTTCTGTGGCGGTGCTATCAATATACACCGTTTGGTCGGGGATTGGGCCCACAATGCTGACATCGTTTGCCGCCGTTTCCCCTTCGTTCCAGTACACAAGAGTGTATTCAATCACATCTTCCGGAAAGGCTTTTTCTGCGGGCGCAAATTTTTCTTTGACTACCTTTTCGCCATCCACAATTTCTTCCACAAAAAGCACTTTTTGAGCGCGCATTTCACCCTTTAATGCAGGTCCCGCAACCTGAGCGAGAACCGTCGCGGCAAAAAGTAGAAAAAGGATAAACCCACCACTAAATTTTGTCATGTAAATCCTCCTAAAAAATGATGAAACAAGTATAAGGTATTCCCTCAAAATAGATGATAATTTACCGGAACACTTTGATTAGCAAAGGGTACACCAAAAAAAACATAACGATATAAATCTTTTTTTATCAGCTAGTTATATAAAACACCAAGTGAACCCCCACACCCTATCCAGATAATTTAGGGGTTTAAATACCACCGGTAAGGGTTGATCCGCATACCGTTACTAAAGTGGACTCTTGCAGAACACCAAAACGGCAGCAATAAACCGCTTTATTATCAATAAGTTAACCGTTATTTCCAAAATCAAAAAAAACTATGTTTTACTAGCATCAACATAACGGAGAGTCATTCACTTGAGTACTGTTGTAAATTGTGTTATATTCGTTCCTCCATGTGAACTTATTACTTTTGGAGGAACAAACGTATGATGCAGCGTCAGTTTTGGGCAATATCATCAAATCGGATCGTACAAAATCTGGCAAATAGCGCTATAAGTGTCATACCTGCGGCACGATTTTTTATCGACGCCGGAAGAGCGAAGCCAGAGAATAGAAACAGAGAACTCCCGCGATAGCGGCAACACTGGTAAACAGATAGATTCTCGCATAACGACCAAATGAAAAAACGTAATAAATTTATTATCAATATGTTACAAATAATGTAGGCATTTTTACCACTGACCACCCATTCTCCCCTCCCACCAGAGGTGTATTGACTGTATTTTCACTTTATGTTATTATCTCTTCCATCATCACGAAGACGGGTTGCGGTACAAACACCAGACATACGGAATTTTAAAGGATAGAAACATGAAACGGGTTTGCATTTTAGGTTCGACGGGGTCGATTGGAGTCAATAGCTTGAAAGTAATCAAGCAGTTTGAAGGAGAGATGGAGGTTGTCGCACTATCGTGCTACCAAAATATCACTAAACTGGCGGAACAAGTTGAAAAGTACCGTCCGCAACAAGTTGCCATTGTCGATTCGAGCAAAATAAGCGCATTTAAGGCACGATGCCGTGTACCCGTGGAAGTGCTTTCTGGCGTGGATGGCTTAGTAGAAATAGTGAAAAACCCTGATATAAATACAATTATCACTGCCGTGGTTGGTGCAGCAGGTCTCCTCCCTACAATTCGGGGCATCCAAGAAAGCAAAAACATCGCCATTGCGAATAAAGAGACCTTGGTTATCGCCGGGGAGTTAGTGATGCAGGAAGCCCGCCGGCATGGGGTCTCGTTACTCCCTGTCGATAGTGAACACAGTGCCATTCACCAATGTTTGCATCACCGCCAACCGGACGAAATTCAAAAACTGATTCTGACGGCATCCGGGGGACCCTTCCGAACCCTACCGGCAACAGATTTTGAGAAGATCACCGTTGAAGATGCACTAAATCACCCCACGTGGAACATGGGCGCTAAAATCACAATTGATAGTGCCACCCTGATGAATAAGGGTCTGGAGGTCATTGAAGCACACTGGCTATTCGGCGTTGATGTGGATCGTGTGGAAGTGTTGGTACATCCCCAATCGATCATCCATTCCATGGTTGAATTTGTGGACGGCTCAATTATGGCTCAACTCGGCTCACCGGACATGAAATTGCCGATCCAGTATGCCTTGACTTACCCTTATCATCGGGCACCGGCCTCCATCACCACCGATTTTGTCCAGTTGGGGCAACTCACCTTTGAAGCCCCCGATATGGATCGATTTCCCTGCTTACGGTTAGCCTATGAAGCCGCCCGAGCCGGTGGCACCTTCCCCGCCGTGCTGAATGCCGCAAATGAAATCGCCGTAAATGCCTTTTTAAACCGGCAGATTCGCTTTATCGAAATCCCCCAATTGATTGAAACCACGATGAAGGCACACCAAAACCATGCCCACCCCACCCTAGCGGAAATCCTACATGCCGACCAGTGGGCACGGGATTTTACCCAGCAAACCATTTGACAAATACCGGCTGATGAACGATATTCTCCATCCCATAGACAGCGAACGCCATCCCGAACGTCCGCAACCGGAAATCCACTACCGTACCAGTTGGGCAGATCGCCTACCGGTAGCGTTTGCCCACATTATCGGGGCGATACTGATTTCCGGCAGTGTCATGTTAGGGTGGGTGATGTTAGGAACACTGTTCCGCTTTCCGGTGCTATCACTTCTGTTTGATAGCATTTTCGCCGGAAGCCTAGCCGTTTCCTTCTTTTTAGTGCTTCGGGGAATCGCTTTTTTAGGGGAAACCCTCTCCTTCCGGTTAGATGACCGGCGGTTGCGCATTCAAGTGGAACTATTCGGCAAAGCGGTGGCGTTTAAAGCCGTGCCACTCCGCACCATAACCGGTATTCACCGCCAAAATTCCGGTGATTATACCGAAAATATAACCGACCTGCTTGAATCCGCGGTGAATTTCATCCTCCGGCGGCGCAGTTATGTGGAGATCGAAATTCAGAAACGACTTTCCCGCAATCCGGTCGTTTCGCGGGAGATGCACCAAGCGTATTTTCAACCGGAAGTGGACTTACCTACCGGTAGCCGCTTGGTGATTCAAACGACAGAGGGCATGATCAGCATTCCCAAAAGTACAACCCATTTTAAGACCTATCAGGCATTGGAAATGCGGTTGCTCGGGCAAAAAACCACCCCCCCACCAACCCCCCCAGAGGCGACCAAAGCGGTAGATGAAGCGCAATTTCGGGTGATTATGCCCGACGAATACGAAAACGAATAGAAAGGATAGAAATATGCAAGTGATTCGCATCCACGAAACCGGCAGCCCCGGCGTATTACGTTGTGAAGAGATCGATCCTCCCGTAATTCGCCCCGATCAAGTTTTGGTACGTATCAAAGCCACCGCCATTAACCATTTGGATATTTGGATCCGGAAAGGTATCCCGAAAGTCCCCCTACCCATGATTTTAGGCAGTGATGCGGCCGGAACAATTGCCGAAGTCGGCTCCGCGGTGCACGGATGGAACGTGGGTAACGACGTGGTATTGCAACCGGCAGTCAGTTGTGGGCGGTGTGAATCCTGCCTAAAAGGACGCGATAATTTCTGTGCACACTATGAAATCCGTGGGGAACAGGTGAACGGGTTCAATGCCGAATATGTAGCGGTCTCGCCGGCAGATATGATTCCCAAACCCCCATCAATTGCCTATGAAGAAGCCGCCGCCATCCCCCTTGCCTTTATGACCGCTTGGGAAATGCTCATCCGTAAGGCGCAACTCCAACCCGGACAAACCGTACTCATCTGGGGGGCGGGGAGTGGGGTCGGAAGTTCCGCTTTGCAAATCGCTAAATTATGCGGCGCCTACATCATTGCCACCGCCGGTAGTAAAACCAAACTGAAACAAGCGAAAGCGCTCGGTGCCCACCACGTTATTCATCATTATGAACACGATGTGAGTGCCGAAGTCAAAAAAATAACCAACCGGCGCGGGGTCGATGTGGTTGTAGAACATGTCGGACAAGCCACGTGGAATCAGAGTCTAAAATGCCTAGCGAAAGGAGGGAAACTGGTTACCTGCGGCGCGACCACGGGCTATGATGTCAAGATTGACCTGCGCTTCCTCTTTTTCAAACAGCACCAAATCCTCGGCTCAACAATGGGGTCCCGCGGAGATTTACACCAAATTATAAAACTCGTGGAACACGGTCATTTCAAAGGCATTGTGGACCGGATATTTCCGTTCGATCAAGTCGCTAATGCCCACCAATATGTAGAGGATAAACACCATTTTGGCAAAGTCGTTCTTATCCCGAACAGCCAATTCTCATCTTAATCATGTTAGAAATGAAGGATAATATGCAAGCAAATTCTAAAGCTACGTTCAAAAAAGCGATTACAAAGGAGGAAATCAACCAACTCCCGCTGGGGCAATATTCCGGAAAAATTCATCTGATCCGCCGTGTTGAAGACGTTCAAGATGCCGTGAAACAGCTCCAGCAGGAGACTGTGCTCGGATTCGATACCGAAACGAAGCCGTCTTTCAAAAAAGGGGTCAGCCATTTACCGGCACTGTTGCAACTTGCCGGCAGTAAGGCGGTCTATATCTTTCAGATTAAGTTGATTCAATTACCCCCACCCCTGCGGGAAATTTTATCAAACCCGAATATTATCAAAACCGGGGTAGCGCTGGATCATGACATCCAAAAATTACAAGAAATCGCTCCTTTTTTTGATGCCGGTTTTGTCGATCTTCGCACGATTGCTGAGCAAATTGGGATTAAACATACCGGATTGCGGAGTTTAGCGGCAAATTTACTGGGTTTTCGGGTTTCCAAAAGTGCACAACTTTCTAATTGGGCACGGGAGGAATTATCTCAAAATCAAATTATATATGCCGCTACGGATGCCTGGGTCAGCCGGGAATTATATCTGGTTTTTCGCGATCAGCTCAAAGCCAATATTCCGGTAAATGGCTCGGTGGCACTCCGGCGGTACTAAACCCTAAATCCTGAAACCCTAATCCCTAAACCCTGAAAATGATCGAACCCACCGGCGGATCATACCTGCTCCTTGCCATTTACCTTGCATTTACGGTTGGATTTTCCTTTCTGTGCTCGATTTTAGAAGCTGTGTTGCTTTCAACCTCGTTTTCCCATGTTGAAATTTTGATTGAGAATGGGCGCCAGTCCGGTAAATTGATGCGCCACCATAAACAGAATATTGAGCAAGCTATATCTGCCATCCTGACCGTGAATACCGTAGCAAATACGGCGGGTGCAACCCTCGTTGGTGCGGAAGCCATGAAGATTTACGGTCATGGCATGGCGATTATTTCGATCATTCTTACGTTTACCATTCTCGTATTTTCAGAAATTATCCCGAAAACACTTGGTGCGGTTTACTGGAAACAGATTTCGCCATTTGCGGCGTATGCCATCTGGATAATGGTAGGGATTTTTTATCCCTTCGTATGGGCATTCCAGCGTTTGGCGGGACTCCTAACCCCGAACCAACCGACCCCCACGATCACCCGTACAGAATTAACGACACTGGCGCGGATCGGTCAGATGGAGGGCACATTGCACGAAAAAGAACACCGGATATTGCGAAATCTGCTCCGGCTACATTCGATTCAAGTCAGCGATATTATGACGCCCCGCACCGTCCTGTTTGCCCTACCGGAAGAGATGACGATCGCGGAAGTATTAAAAGAACACCCGCGGCTGACGTACTCTCGCATCCCCATCTATGCCGGAAATGTGGATCATATCACCGGCTTTGTGCTCCGGTTTGATATTTTCTCTGAAATCACCCAACAAAACACCGAAAAACCCCTGAAAGAACTCAAACGCGAAATTCATGTCATTCCAGAAATGGTCAGTGTGGACCGGGTTTTGGAAGCGTTTTCAGAACGTGGGGATCATATCTTTTGGGTGGTGGATGAATACGGCGGTACCGCCGGTATCATTACCCTAGAAGACGCCTTGGAATGCTTGCTCGGCATGGAGATCGTCGATGAATCCGATACCGTAACCGATATGCGGGAACTGGCGCGGAAGCGTCACTTACGCCGGTTACAAACCTTGAAAAAAATGAATGAAGTCCAACAAACGCCACCTTGAACACTCAATGAGACACACCATGAAACAACTTTACCTGATTCGCCATGCCAAATCCAGTTGGAAAGAAGCCGGACTGAGGGATTTTGACCGACCCTTGAACCCTCGGGGCGAAACGGATGCACCGTTAGTGGGTTCATGGCTCCATCAACAGGGCATTTTGCCGGATGCGATCATCTCCAGCCCCGCCAACCGCGCGATTACGACCGCCCAAAAAATTGCCGCGCAAGTGAACTTTCCCCCGGAACAGATTATCCGCGAACCCGAGATTTATGAAGCTGATGTGGAGACCCTCTTCCAGATAATCCGCTTTTTGGATGACGGTGCTCAAACCATCTTTTTAGTCGGGCATAACCCCGGCTTTACCCAACTTGCCAATTATTTAGCAGCCGGGCAGGTCACAGGGAATATCCCCACCTGCGGGGTCGTGGCTCTGCAATTCCCGGTGGCGTCATGGCGGAAAATTAGCCCCCATTCGGGAGAATTGCTCTGGTATTGTACTCCCAAACAGCTCAAAAAATAAAACCCCTCCGGAGATGGACTCCTTGAGGGGGTCTAAATATCCGGTGCTAATCCAAATGGCTATATCGACACCGGCTTGGGAGGAAATAACGTATTCAACCGGGCACGAATCTCTTCCGATAGATTGACCGCTAGGGCACCCAAATTTTCCTGCAATTGTTCCAATTTTGTGGCTCCCATAATCACGCTACTAACACCTTCCTGAGCAAGTGCCCACGCTAATGCCAATTGAGCACGAGAACATCCCAACTCATCCGCGATAGTTTTCATCTGCCGCACCGGACTTAAAATATCCTCCTGATACAACCGGTCGCGTAGCCAATCCATCCGCGCCAACCGGGAATCCTCCGGGATACCGCTATCATATTTGCCGGTTAAAACGCCGGAAGCAAGCGGACTCCAAATCACCGTCCCCATACCCCGCGAACGGACGACCGGTAGTAAATCCTTCTCAAATTTATATCGAGCCAGTAAACTGTATTGCGGTTGCTCCACTTGGGGGGCATAAAGATTCCGTTTATCGGCAATGCCATGAGCACACTCTAATTGGGCGCCAGTCCATTCGCTGGCACCCCAATAGAGAATCTTCCCTTGATGCACCAAATCATCCATCGCCCGGACGGTTTCTTCAATGGGGGTATGCGGGTCTGGACGGTGGCAAAAATAAATATCCAAATAATCCGTACCGATGCGAGCTAAACTTTTATCAATGGATTCCATAATGTGCTTGCGTGATAACCCCCGGTCATTGACATCTTCACTCATGGGGAAATAGACTTTGGAAGAAATGACCAGTTCATGGCGAGGAAAATCCCGTAGAACCTTACCCATCGCCCGTTCGGATTCCCCTTTGGCATAAATATCAGCAATATCATAAAAATTCACACCGGCATCAAAGGCGGCGTGCAAAATAGTTTTGATCAATTTATGTTCTTTTACGCTTCCGCCAAATGTGGTCCACCCTCCTAAACTCAATTGACTGACCCGGGTGCCACATTGACCTAAATGATGATACTGCATAGCAAAACCTCCCTGATAGTTAGCAGATTGTGTGCAAATTTAGCGACATCTTCAAATTTGTAAAGTTAAAGTTGGCAAAAGTGGTAAACGATCTCATACAACGTCCGCACCCCGAATTCCAGCGCCCGGATCGAAATTCGCTCATTATGTCCGTGTACCGTGTTGATCAACCCCGGATTTTCTTCCCACAAGATCGGCGCAAAGCCGTAAACATGCGTCCCCAGTGATGCGATGTGCTTGGCATCCGTACCACCGGTAAGGAGCAGGGGTACAACCGTCGCGTCCGGCTGGTGTGTTTTCATTACGGCTGTAATCACCTCAAACAAAGGTGACTCAACGGGAGCTTCCATCGCCGCACCGTAATCCAGCCATTCTAACGCCACATCCGTGCCCAGCAGGGGTCTAATTTCATGCTCAAAATCAGCGCGATCAAAACCGGGCAGGATACGCCCATCAACCTGAACGGTGGCTTCGGCAGGAATCACATTGATTTTACTACCCCCGCTCAGGATCGTCGGGGTGGCGGTGTTCCGTGCCATACTGTTTAGATAACGTTTTTGATAAGGAGTCAACGGCAAGTTGGCCAGCGCGTGGTCAAACTGGTGCGGGTCAAGCAACGTTTGCAGACCTTTGGCAAGGTCTGCCGGTTGGGTCGCCGCCACGCGATCAATGTATAAGCGAAAAGTTTCCGTGATGTGGAGGGGCAGAGGGGTATTACCGAGGCGGGAAATAGTCTCCGCTAGGGTGACGATTGCCATGTTGCGGTGCGGAATGGCACCATGACCCGGATCGCCATGTGCCGTAAGCCGGAAACGAGCAAAACCTTTTTCCGCCGTCTGGCAGGAATAATAAACCTGATCGCCAATTTTGTATCCACTGCCTCCCCCCTCATTCAAGGCATATTCTGCCTGAATCAATTCCGGGTGATGTGTTGCCAGCCAACCCGCACCCAATGCCCCACCGGTTTCTTCATCTGCCGCCGCCATCCAAATCAGGTCCCGTTTCAGCGGGGATTCCCCAGCATCCTGCGCTCGTTTGAAAAGCACCATCAATACCAACTGCGTGGCAATCAAACTTTTCATATCAATTGCCCCGCGTCCCCAAATGTACCCATCATGGATTTCCCCTCCGAATGGCGGGTGTGTCCAATGTTCCGGCTCTGCGGGGACAACATCGGTATGCCCCATTAGCAAAAGCGGCGGTTTTTCGCCGGTTCCTTTGAGCCGCGCCACCAGATTTGCCCGTCCCGGGGCGCTTTCCAAAATTAACGGCTCGTAACCTTCCTCCCGTAAGACATCGCGGAGATATGTTGCCACGCGAATCTCATTCCCCGGTGGATTTGTCGTGTTGATTTGAATTAAGCGTTGCAAATGCCGGGTTACATCTTGCCGGACGTGGTGAAAATGTGGCGGGAACATGGGATACCTTTCCTATCGTCATCAGATAAAGAGATGGCGGAGATGAGCGATCTCCGCCGGTTGCCGGTTATCATGGGTTTCGTGATAAAACCGTCTCGTGTTCAAACACCGGTTAAAGCTATACCGCATATCACGTTTCATTCTTGAACCGGAACATCCTCACCCCTATTTTTGGCGTCACCTTCCGGTACAGCCCACAAACTAACCCCGAGCACAATGATGGCACTGATTACATACGGCAAAGGGATATGCTCATCCTCAGACACAAGCCATGAGATATTTTCGATACCGGGTAATTTAGTTAGGACAAAGCCAATCGCATTATTCAAAAAATGGGCAAACATTGCCGGAAAAATACTACCGGTGCGGATGGTTAGATAACCCAAAATCACACCGATCAGCGCCGTAGGCATGAACCGGTACGGGCTGAGGTGGAAAATCCCGAAGGCAATTGCGACAACCACTACAGCCGTCATGGGCTTCATTACTTGCCGGAAACCACTCAAGGCAAATCCCCGAAACATGGCTTCCTCACAGATGCCCGGCAAAACGGCACCCAAAAAGATCACCCACATCCATCCCCAGATCGTTTCGGGGTCTCCACCCAGTTGTTGCAGTGCTTCTAGCAGTTCTTTTGGTAACGGTAAAAATTGATTTTGATAGACCATCAGTTCAGAAATCACCAAAATTTGCGCCGGAACAATGAACAGAGGTAAAATCATTGCCCCCAGTGGTGGACGGCGGAATGATAACGCCTTCTTAAAATCAACCCCAGAGGTGTAACTGATGAACGCGGTGAGTCCGAAAATGAGGACCACTTGCGTTAATAATAGTCCGATGTCCAGATTCCACGTTTGTAAAGGCGCACCCACATAAAAGAGCAACATCAACCCGACAAATAGGACGGTGGCGGCTTGGGTAGGCGTGGGGCACGGCTTCCATTCATCAGGAGGTGTGAGCCAATCTTTGAGATCAAAGCTGAGTTTGAAGTCCTCCCCCGCATTGAACAAAATATCTTCCCGCTCAAATAGGTTGGTGGCAAAGAGGATTGAAAGCCATGCCAAACCGAGAGTCGAAAAGACCGTGACCCCAATATGTGTCCAATTGAGGTCACCGAGCAGTAAATCCCGAATCAACAGCGACATATTGACCACCGGCACAATCACCAGCGGGAAATCGAGTTCGATCCCCGGGATAAGGGAAGCATAGGCGGGAAACATCCCCAAAATCATGACCGGAGTCAGGTAATTTTGTGCCTCCTTGTAGCTTCGGGCAAGGGTGGAAACCCCCATAGCGAGTGCACTGAACGTGAATCCTAGTGGAATTGCTAGCAAAACAATCAGCCCCAGTGTTGGCGGGTCAATGGAAAAATTGAGTTGTTCGCTCCCCTCACTACCCATCAGGGTGACACCGTAAGCAAAGGTTAAACCCATGCTGATAATGTTGAGAAGAGCCGTGATCATCGCCGCCGAAAAAACGGTTAAAAATTTGCCTATCACAATGTTGATCCGGTTTGTCGGGCTAACTAGGATGGTTGCCATCGTACCGCGCTCTTTCTCTCCGGCAGTTAGATCCACCGCCGGATAAAACGTACCGGAGAGCATCATCAGGATCAAAAACATCGGGATGATTCGCCCAAAAACAAACCCTCCCATCTTCTTTGCGGATGCAACATTTTCGATCTGTTCGGCAATGGGTTTGGCATACAATGAATCCAGCCCGGCTGCGTTTAAACGCTGAGTGGTGATGACCTCTTTGTAGGCATATAAAACGGCATCAATTTTTTCTTGTGCCGCTAAGGACTTATCATTTGCCTTATCCACATAAATGGTTAATGTAGCTTGCTTACCGGCAGCCAAACGGATCATAAACGAGTCCGGGATCACCACTGCCGCCTGATAGTCACCCTCTTCTACCTTTTTTTTGTAATCGTCCTCCGGTGCGCTCACGATTTCTAATTTATCGTTAGCCCGCAGTGAATCTGCAAAATCGGGGGCAAACTCAGCGCCGATCAGAGCCACTTTCGCCTTTTGTGCGGCTAACTTGGACGCCTGAATCGACATAATTTGGGTAAACGCTATAAACATTACCGGATACAACAGCAAGGGAATAACTACCATCGCAAAGAGGGTGCGTTTATCCCGCAGAATATCAATAACTTCTTTCCGAAAAATGAGGAGTATCTGGCGATAGTTCATCGGTTGGTGTCCTGTTCTGGGAAGTCAGGATCATCAGGTATTATGATAGAGACGATATCCAACTGGAATCCCTTCTTTCGTTCCACAGTGTTGTAATCCATCAGGATTCGCTTGACGTCGGGGTAAAGTTCCAATTTTCGCTCAAGCAGCATCTGGAGAGTATCTTGTAATGTGCGCCGTTCATTCCAGGCATACCACGGGATCAACGATTTCACAGCATGTTTTAGCTGCTTTTTCTGGGCTTCTTTGGTGGTTTCAAGGCTGATATTCCATGCCATAATACCAAATATAACCGACTTTTCAAACATATCCGGATCATCAAAATCAACATATTTTTGTAAGGGTTCAATGACATTCAGAAGTAATTCAGACATTTTGGGGTCTTTTTCATGCCCCCGAATAACACGCATATTGTGATGGAGATTACGCTTTTTCATCTGGGGATCCACTTGATCAACTATGTGGTGTTGCGTCTTATTTTTTGGTTTTCGGACAATTTTGTATCAGGTCCGGTGATAAGACAGGTTTAATTGCATTAAAATTCATCCTGTAACCGGCGACCGTCTTGGCTTTGTTGAAAATGTTCTTTGTCAAAGCGGAGCATTTCGGCGATTTGTCGTTCTTCATCTGACAAGGGGCGATTGAGTTCCGCTAATTTTCGTAAATACTTAGATGCTAATCCGAAATAGTTGGCAAGTGCCAAGTAATACGACATTTCCTGTATTTGGCCATCTGCATCGGTGAGTTTGGCAAGTTCCAAATTTGTTTTAGTTCGTACTACGTTTTGACGAGCGTACTCAATTCGTTCAATAAAATTTTGCATGGCACCGCTCCTTTCATGCTACGACGCCTTGAGTGATCGTCATAAAAATATCCTCTAGGTCGGTTTCCTCTTCATGGAAGGCGATCACTCGAATGTCATTTAAAACTAATATTTTAAGTAAGTCGGGATCATCACCGTCAGGAGAATCATGGACTTCCACCACCAACGTATTTCCCTCACGCTCAATATGCTGGACTTCAGGGAGGTCTCTTAGGAGAAGGTGAGCCGTTTCAACCTGATCGGATACTGTGATGACAAACCGGCGATTTGCCCGAATCTGTTGTAAAATGGATTTCACATTACCACTCGCTAGCAGGGTCCCGCGTTCGATGATACCGATAGTATCCACAAAATCTTCGAGTTCAGACAAGATATGGGACGAAATCAAGATGGTTTTTCCCATCCGCTTCAATTCTTTTAGCAATTCACGCATTTCAATTCGGGCACGCGGGTCTAGTCCGGAAGCGGGTTCGTCCAATAAAAGCACTTTGGGGTCATGGACAAGCGTTTTTGCCAGACACAGGCGCTGTTTCATCCCGCGTGAGAGGTTATCCACCATATCCTCGCGTTTACTTTCCAGATCGGTCAAGACTAGCACATCATCAATGATACCAATCCGGCGCTGCTTTTCAATTTTGTAGGCAGCCGCGAAAAAATCCAAATATTCCCAGACTTTCATATCATCATAAACCCCGAAAAAGTCAGGCATATACCCGATTTGAGATTTCACAGCGTCTGGCTCTTTTGTTACCGAAAAACCGTTGACGATGGCATCCCCGTATGTGGGTTCCAGCAGGGTGGAAATCATTTTAATTGTGGTCGTTTTGCCCGCACCGTTGGGTCCGATAAAACCAAAAATCACCCCTTGAGGAATATTCAAATTAAGGTGATTTACGGCAGTGATGTTTTTGTATGTTTTGGTCAGGTCGTGTGTTTCGATCATGATCAGGAGAATTTCATGGTAATCAGAGTAATGTCATCAAATTGCTCGCTTGTACCCATAAAACGCACGAGTTCGGTCATCAAGATGTGGTGCAATTTACGGGCATTATTCTCTCCATGCAAACCAACTGCCGCTTGAAGCCGGTTGAGTTCATACAATGTGCCCATTTCGCTACGAGCTTCAGTGACACCATCGGTGTATAGAACGATGCCATCACCGGGTTCAATTTCGATTTCCTTCTCTTTAAGGAGCATACTCAGGTCATCCGTGAGACCAATTGCCAACCCGCCGGATTTGATCCGCTCACAACTGCGTTTGCTGGATCGATAGACCAAAATATGTTCGTGCCCGGCACTGGAATATGTCATTTTACGGGTATGTCCATTCCAACATAAGTATAGCATTGTCATAAACTTACCTGTTCCTAAATCGGGGTAAACATATTTATTGAGCAGTACCAGATTTTCTTTGGGAGAAATAACTTGATTCGCAAGGGTATGCAAAACGGTACGGGCACGCATCATAATCAAGCCGGCAGAAACCCCTTTACCGGACACATCCCCGATAACGATCCCCAATTCAATACCGGGGATACGCTCAATATAATCAAAATAATCTCCACCGACTTCCCGGGCGGGTACCATCTGCCCGTAGATATCGAGCCGCAAGGTATCTGGGCGGCGGCTGGGCAATAATCGGGTTTGGATGTCGCTGGCGATGTCTAACTCTTCTTTGACCCGTTCGCGGGTGGAAACCTCACTGTAAACCCGTGCATTCTGCATGGAGACCCCCGCTTGCCCCGCCAAGACCGAAATGAGGTCAATATCCTCTTTGGTAAACGCCGAGGGTTCGGCACGAGCCACATTTAACACCCCGACCATCTCATCGCGGGAGACATGGGATAACGCAATGGAAATAAGGCTGCGCATACCGGCATATTCGGGGGGAATATCACCCTTAAATTTGACTTGTCGTGGAATGTCTTTAATTTGTAATTGGCGCCGTCCTTTGTGCCATTCCCGCGCTAACTTCCCGACAATTCCACTGCCGTGCCGGACAGCAAGTTTTTTGACGTTTAGTTTACTGGTATCAATATCGGTCATGGCAGCACACCGCAAAATTTGATGTGGCGGGTCATTCAGCCAAAGTGAAACCCGATCCGCGCCAACCACCTCTTTGATATTCCGTACTATTTCCGTGGAAAGCTCTTCAATATCCAAAATAGAACTCAGTTGTTTGCGGATTTCGTTCACGCTTTGCATTTTGCGGGAAAATTCTTTTTCTTGCTCCACAAAATTCCGAATCCAATGCGATAGATCGGTAAAACCACGTGCCACTTGACCAATTTCATCGCTACCCCACACGGTTTCATCGATAACCGCAGCCTCCACATCATCTTGGCGGATCGTTTTAACAAACTCGCGTAATTTCTTGAGAGGGGCAACCATCAAAATACTCATCACCCATGAGAGTAACGCCAAACAGACTAAACAGACCAGCGCCGTTACCATCATACGGAATTTCATCCGCATACTGGCATTGGTAATGCCGTCTAGCGAAAATTCCAATTGAATCCAGCCCACCATGACCCCTTCAGGATTCCGTAATGCCAAAAATACGCGCCCTTCGTCCGGTTGTAGATAGATCATATCAGAGATTTTCTTGAGTCGGGACACATCGATACCATCCTGAAGTGACGTGACGGATTCAGCCTGCCGGATCATATTCCGAATCGATTGGATGACACCACTTCCGGCATCTAACGTGTTGCCGATAAACAAAATACCGGTGATATGCCGCCGGGTTTGATCAAAGATCGGTGCCGTGGCATAAATCCCTAAATGTGGCTGGGGTAATCCTGTCTGGCTGGCGTGGAAAAAGGCGATTCCGGTATTAATGGTATGCCTCTGCGACGAATGGATGACCGGAATGGGGGGAATATCTTCTTGGGAGTCCGTAAGGACGTTACCATCCACATCACAAATGACAACCCAATCGAGGTGCGAGCGCTCCTTGACTTGGCGTAAGTATTGACGTTCCAACAGGCTCAACAACTGCGGGTTTTGGAGGTATGTATTTAGGTTGGGGTCTGTTGAAATATAGCGGGCTTCATCCGCCAGATATTGCTGGTGGTCGCGGAGAACTTGCGGAGCGACCCGGGTTTGTTGCACCAAATAATCCTGAATTTCGCGTTGGGTTAGTTGGCGTTGCTGGATCAATGAATCCCCCAGAAAAAAGAGAAAGGGGATGAGCATCAGCAGGAAAAAGGCGGCGGCAATGCGGTCTCGGAACGATAATTTCATGTTAGCTCACCTTTCCCACCAACAGGGTGAAGTCATCATCTTGCCGGGCATCCTGAATATGATCCAGAATTTGTTGGGTGATACCTTGTTGAATCTCTTCAGCGGTTCTATCAGCATAATCCTGCAAAGCGTGCTTAATATCCGTGACACTAAACCATTCGTGCGCCGTATTTCGGGCAGTTCGTGCCCCGTCTGTAAAAAAGAGGAAACTATCTCCCGGTTGAAAACTGGCACTATATTCGGTTAGTTTTGTTTCCAGATCGGTTTCAGCGCCGAGTGCGCCGGTTTTGCTGAATTCATATTCAATAACAAGTTCCGATTCCGCACGGTAGATCAGCAAATGAGGCTGTCCGGCACTGCAAAAGGTCAATTTACGGGCGGGACCATCCCAGATGGCATAACTGATCTTGACAAGGGTATTTTCGCTCATGTTATCCTTAATGACGTTGTACATGTTCAACACCATTTCTCGCGGAGATTGGATGTATTCCGCCGAAGCGTGAATCGCCATCCGCATGATAATGGTCAAAATACCGGCTTGTACACCTCGTGCTGTGACATCCGCCAGCACCAACCCGACCGTATCATCACTCCCGTGATGGATGTAATCGTAATAATCACCGCCATGGGTTCGCACCCGTTGGATGGCGGCACTGAGCGTCAAATGCGGGACATTGGGGGTGGTTTGTGGCAAAATTTCTTTCCGGATTTCGTTGGTGATTTCCAGTTCCTTCCCCATCCGTTCCTGCTCGGCAACTTTACGGTACAAACTGGCATTATCCAGCGAGATCGACGCTTGTCCGGCAATCATCATCATAAAGGTAAGGTCGTTCTCCGTAAAACCATTTTCCAGACGGGTTGAGTATAAATTAATGGCACCAATGACCATCCCCCGCGTCGTGAGCGGCACCGAAAGGAGGCAAGTATGGATGTTGTTTGGATTGGGTAAATTGTGGCGCTCCTCAATCGAATTGACAATCAGCGGGGTGGCTTCCGAGACGACTTTTCCGGCGATCTGCTCGCCTAATTCCATCACTTCCCGTGAGATCGGTGCGCCGACTCCCGCCGAACCGGAAACAGAAACCTCCAATTCATCTTTTTCTTCGTTTTTCAGAAAGAGTTCAAAGTGGGTCACGTCTTCAATCGCGTCAATTGTTTTTTCCATAATCATGTGACGGAGCATATCCAAATCTTCCACCACCCCGGAAATGGAGCGGGCAATCGCATTCAATTTGGAAAGTTCTGCTCGTTTTTCGCGTTCATCTGCCACCAGTTCATTCATCCGGTCCACGATCACGTTGAAATCCGCGGCAATTTCCCCGACTTCATTGTTGGGAACTTTTGCTCGAATATCCAAATTATTTTGTAAGACCTGTACAATTTTCGCTTTTAATTCCACCAATGACGTTGACAAATCATGGGTCATCGCACCAATGGAAAGTGGTAAGATCATGATAATCAGGAAGATCGCCGCCAGTGCCCGTTGAAAGGTTTTTCGTTTCCACAAAGAGAGAAAGGTGTTGGGCTGAGCGTACACAATCGCCGCCACAATATTTGCCTCCCCATCCGCTAAGGCACGATATGTGACAACATAATGTTGATCATGGATCGGCTGGTGTTGGACAATATCGGTATCCAAACGCAGGTCGGTAAAGGTAAGTTGTTGCGGGTCAATGATAGGGCGAGTTAAAGCATCCGTGCTAGAAATCAGAACCTGCTTATCCGAGATAATCTGGAAAAATGCGCCGGCAGGAAGTTGATCGATCATGTTCTGAATCACTGGGCTTTTTTCCGTGAGGGTGCGTACCGCGGCAACAGAACCGTAAACCTCCGCACCATCCCGAATGGGTGCGGCAACCATCCATTGAAATTGGTCATTTACCACTGAAATAGAGGAAACAACATTGTTTCCGGTCTCTGCTTTGGCTAATAGGTGGTACAGACGTTCCGTAACCGCTGTTGGGTCTGAAAAACGTTGGTTATCTGCCTGAGCCACTACCAATACGTCCAAGTGGTAATGATGTTTTTGTTGCTGGACGTAATCTGGATCGATATAAAGGTCCAGGGTATCGGTTCGGAGGCGTTCGAGCAGATCAGTTTGTTGGGCGAGATAATCGGCAATAAATTGTACCGCCCGGTTCAAGCGCCATTCTTCTTGGTGCAACATGAACTCAATTGAGGCAACATCTCCGCCAAGCTCACTCATCAACGTTTCGCCGGGGGCAATACTGGCAGAATGAATAAACGTCGTGGCAATAAACGTGAGCGTGCCCAAGACAATAAATGCCAGCCAGAGCTTACCTTGCAACGAGGACATAAAAATACGGAATATACTTCGTAAGATTTGCACTACTCAATCTCCAGAATACCGCGCTCAAAATTGAGGTATAGATGTCCGAATTGACGGAGAAAATTCAAGCCGATCAGTCCGTCCACCCGGCTGGATTGGGGCACATCATGGCAGATCACATCAATATTTTCAACCGCTTTATCCAGTACGTTCATGCGTTCAATCGTCACCACAGGGACGACTCGAATCCCACGCGAGGTGACAATTTCCTTGCGGCGGTCTGTTTTCGCGGGGTCATGCCCGAGGGCAACCGCAACTTCCCACGGGATCACCGTGTACGTGGCCGAAGTACTCACCATCATCCGAATTAACCGGGAGGTTTCTGTCTCGGCACTGGTTTTACCGTGAAGCTCGGCATACAGCACAATAATAGGTGTTTGGGGGTCGAAGAGCACTCGTGCCATCAGAAGATCACCACTAAGTCATCCGGAATATCACCCGTGTAGTCAATACACAATTTGCGCTTGGTACGCATCTGTTTGGTGTAAGTCGTGGCACGATTTTTTGAGTTGGAGACCACAATGCCGCTGACCAAACTCGTCACATCATCGGTATCATAATCCGCAAGCAACAGCCATTGGTTCGGATATTTTTTCCGAATGGTGGCAAGATTCTCGCGCTCCATAGGTTTTTTGATGGGGATGTCATGGGGCATGACAAAAGTCCTCCCTTACTTTTGCCACATCAGATTTACATCTAGTGGTCGGGGGATGGGGACGATTCTTCGATGCTCAACATTTTCAGATGACTTTCGAGGAGTGCCCGTTGTTTAATTAAAAAGGTCTCTTTGTGTTTTTTCAAACGTTCAATTTCCAATTTGAGGGTTTTGACCTGCTGTTTTGCATCCGCTTGGAGCTGTTCCGCGTTCAGTTCCGCATCTTTCAGAATAAGCTCGGCTTCTTTGACCGCTTGTCGCTTGGTCTCTTCCGCGGTCATCTGCGCTGAGACGAGGGTATCCCGCAGGGTTTTTTCCATCTGGCGGTAATCGGCAATCTGGCGATCTAAATCCGCTAGTTTTTCTTTCAAGTGACTATTTTCGCGGATCAAGGCTTCGTATTCCGCGGCGACCATCTCCAAAAAATGGCTAACTTCTTCAGCGTCGAAACCACGTCCGGCTTTCTTAAAGGTGTGTTTGCGGATATCTAGGGGGGTAATGTTCATGGGTACGTTCTGGCTCCAAAAATAGCGGTGCCCACCCGGATGAGCGTAGCACCTTCTTCAATCGCAACTTCAAAATCGTTGGTCATTCCCATCGAGAGATGCCGCATGGACACATTTGGGAGTTCTAAAGTCTGAATGTGATCGCGCAAATGGCGAAGTTGACTAAAACAGGGTCGAATGGCTTCCGCGTCATCTAAAAAGGGTCCCACCGTCATCAACCCTTGAATGCGGATACCTTCCAATGAGGCCGCAGACTTCACCAATTCAATGGCATGATCGGGATCGACGCCAAATTTGGAAGCCTCCCCCGAGGTGTTGACTTCTATAAGCACATCCATCACCTTCTGCCGTTGGAGGGCCCGCTTGCTAATGGCTTCGGCAAGTTTGTATGAATCCACCGAATGAATCAGAGAAAACAAATCCAATGCTTTATTAATTTTATTTTTTTGCAAGTGACCAATTAAGTGCCACGTGACAGTGCCCGCAGGCAATTTCGGGATTTTCGTTTCCGCTTCTTGCACCCGATTTTCTCCTAAAACGGTGATACCCGCATCAATTGCCGCTTGAATTTCGGCAAGAGTACGGGTTTTACTGACCGCAATCAGGGTGATTTCATCCACAGACCGCCCGGCACGTGCCGCCGCCGTCGCCATACGCTCCCGAACGTGTGCTATGCGGGTGTGAATCGTGTTCATCCGTCTCCTTTTCACGAAAAACAATGCCTTAAAATCAGATTCGTTACTTTAATATATTCGGGGGATTCTATCAAGTAAAAAATCGCCGTAGTTGCTTCCGCAGGGTGAGTTTAACTGGCAGATAAACGTTATACGGCTCGTGCCAGTTCAAACCGTTTTCGGTACTTACGCTCCAAGGTATGTCGTAGGACATGGTTTGCCGGATGTGCCAATTCGGGGTCTGTCGCTACGACCTTAAACGCCAATTCGCGAGCGAGGAACAACACACCCGCATCTTCCACCAAATCCGCGACGTTCATTTCCGGCAGACCCGATTGCCGGGTACCGAAAAACTCCCCGGGACCCCGAATTTTCAAGTCCGCTTCCGCGATTTTGAAGCCATCGGTGGTTGAGGTCATAATTTCCAAGCGTTGCCGGGCAGTTTCACTCACCGGATGGGAAGCAACTAAAATACAGTATGATTGGTAATTTCCCCGACCGACGCGCCCCCGCAACTGGTGCATCTGCGTTAAGCCAAACCGTTCGGCATTCTCGATCACCATCACGGAGGCATTGGGCACATCGACCCCCACTTCAATCACGGTTGTGCTGACTAAAATGTGGTAGTGTTTCGCCAGAAATAACTCCATGATTTCGTCTTTTTCTTCCGCAATCATCCGCCCGTGTAACAGGGCGACCCGGAATGGCTTGAACTGAGGCTGTTTCCGGATGGCGTCTGCCATTTCGGTGGCAGCTTTCAAGTCCATTTTTTCCGACTCCTCCACGAGGGGATAGACAAAATACGCCTGCCGCCCCTCTTGCAGTTGTTGCCGCACAAAATCATAGAGTTTTTCCCGCTGTTGGTTCGTAACCCACGAGGTTTGGATCGCTTGCCGCCCGGGGGGCACCTCATCAATGATCGATACATCCAGATTACCATAGACGGTCATTGCCAAGGTGCGCGGGATCGGTGTTGCCGTCATTACCAACATATCCGGGTTTTGCCGAACACGTTCGGCATGTGCCAAAATAAAGGAGCGGTACCGGTACGCCGCCTCTTCCCCCAAAAGGGTCTTGAGACGCTGAATCAACTCACTTTTGAGGATAGGTTCCGTCTGGCACAGAGTTTTAAGCGAGTGGATCACCTCCGGTGGGATACTCCGCGCTTCCAAATCGCTCAGGGTATCAACCGTAAATTGATACGCATCCCGCCGTTCTAACTGATTATCGATCAAAGGCTTATACGTTTTGGCCTCTTTTGCCCCAATAACGATCTTCAAATAATCCGTAAAATTACGTTTGCTCATGGGTTTATTGATGAGCGCCGCCAGGGTCAATTTGACGTCCTCCGGGAGTGCGTCTTCTTGCTGCAATACCGCGAGACCGGACTCGGTCAAGATCACCTGTTTAACCTTTTTTAGGCGGGCAAAAATCCAGCTACTAAGCTCCGCTGCCACCGGTTTGCCCGCCAAGGCGATCAATGTTTGGGTGAGATCGGCTTCATCGGTAAATGTTTGCCCTTTCAGGGTCGAAAGTTGGTCGAGCACTGCCGGTTCAATCCGCAACCGCGCTAATTGCTGGAGGGTTTCGGGGGTGATCCGGTACAAAACCGACTTTTCGCGCAAGGCGGCACGTTGAATGACCCCGAAGCGGTGTTGTTCATCGATCACCACAAAACCGAGGTTGTGAAATTCGAGGGATTCTTGAATCAAAGCATGTGTGCCAACGACAATATCCGCGGCACCGGTCGCAATCTCGGAATAAGTAAGATCACGCTCCGTTTTGGTCAGCCCGCCGATGAGGCGCACCACTTTGACCCCGAGGTCATAGGAGGCAACCATCGCGGAAATCTTGCGGAAATGTTGCTCTGCTAGAATTTCCGTTGGTGCCATAATCGCCGCTTGGTAGCCATTTTCTACCGCGATGAGCATCACCAACACCGCCACAATGGTCTTCCCGGCGCCAACATCTCCTTGAAGCAAACGGTTCATCGCGTTTTCACTACGCATATCCGCCACAATTTCACGGATGGCACGTTTTTGGGCGCGGGTCAACTCAAACGGTAACGAATCGACCAACTTCCGTGAGAGAGTTCCCCCCTCGGGGAACTGGATCGCTCGGCAATCTTTCGTGGAAAGGCTAAACTCCCGTTTTTGTAAAGCGAGCATCAATTCCAAATAAAAAAGTTCCTCAAAAGCCAATCGATCATGTGCTTGCTCTTGCAACGCCATGGAATCCGGGTAGTGAATGTGCTTTACCGCCGCTTTCAAACTCATCAGATTTGCCGCTTTTAGTACATAAGTGGGGATCGATTCCTCAACATGGGCAAGATAGTGATCCACCGCATATTTCATAATTTTGCGGACGTGTTTTTGGTACAATCCGGCAACAAGGGGATAGATTGGTACAATTCGCCCCGCATGGAGGGCTTCTTCTTTACCGGAGATCACCTCACATTCGGGATGGATCATACTGAGCGCACCCCGAAATTCATTGACCTTCCCACTGACCAACACTTCATCGCCAATCTCAAACTGGTTGTAGATATACTTGGCATTAAAAAAGTTACAAGCGAGGAATGCACTTTCATCGGTGATCATCACAGTGAACATTTCCCCACGGGAGGTTTGTTTTTTCGCAAAAGAGTGTACGGCGCCGCAGATGGTTGCCTCTTCCCCATCCTCCAAATCGATAATGCGTTGCAGGGTACTCCGATCCACATAGCGGCGGGGCACATAGGAGAGTAGCAGGTCTTCCACCGTGAAAATCCCCATTCCGTTGAAAAGCTCCGCGCGGCGGGGTCCAACCCCCTTTAGGTACATGATGTTATCGGTGATTTTGGGTTCAGGTCTGCTCATAATGGTATGGAAACGTCAAAGTTCGCTGGATATGGACGGTGCGGATAACTCTACACAAATTTGGAGTAATTGTCAATTCCGGTTTTGGAAAACGTTGTTGAAAAATTAGGCTGAATATGATATATTGAAGCCAACTCATAAACTACTTTTGAGTCTCAACATGAAGGAAAGGGAAATGCCTTATACAATTTTGTTTGTGTGCAGTGGCAATACCTGCCGCAGTCCGATGGCAGAAGGAATTCTGCGTGATTTTCTGATCGACAAATATGGGGATCGAGTGGTTGTAAAATCCGCCGGAACACTGGGTATTGTCAATTCGCCGGCGGCAAGTATGGCCATTCAGGTTTGCCGGGAATTGGAAGTGGATATTTCAGGGCATTTGTCACAGGGGCTTACCCCGGAACTGGTTGCCGAAGCCGATCTGATCCTGTGCATGGCATACCATCACAAGTCGGATGTCTTGGCGTTGTTTCCCGAAGCGCGTTCTAAAACCTATCTGCTGAAGGAGTTTGCCCAATCCGCCGACACCAATTTGGAAGTGGATGACCCCATCGGCGGGAGTTACACCGTTTATAAACGCAGTCGAGACGACATCTACGAGCATATTAAAGCCGCCTTACCGGAGATCGAAGCCCGAATTGAGGCGGCGGAGAAGCTCTAAATGACCCCAGAATCCGTCGATATCCGGAAATTAGCGCAGAATGTCGAAGCACTAGTTGACCGGCACGAGGAAGATCGAATTCCAGAACTTCTGGACGGGGTACATCCGGCAGATATTGCGGAAATTTCCGAACGTTTAGATGCCGAAGACCAAAAAGCGCTCTTTGAGAATTTAGATGTTGAAGTTGCCTCCGATGTCCTCCCGGAAATTTACGAGGATGCGCAAGAAGATTTACTGGAACATCTGGAAGCCGAGCAACTTTCCGGAATTCTGGGCGAAATGGAAGATGACGAGATCGTCGATTTGCTCGATGGGTTAGAGGTAGCCAAGCAGGAAAAAATCTTGGCGCTGTTCGACCCCGAAGATGATCTGAACCTGCGCCGCTTGCTGGAATATCCAGAAGATACCGCCGGTGGGCGGATGACCACCTCCTTTATCGCGCTCCACCAAGATCAAACGGTACGCGACGCCATCCGGGCAATCCGGGCGGAAGTAGAAGAGGCGGAGGATTATAATTTTATCTATGTGGTAGATAGTGCCAAACGGCTGGTTGGCTTGGTCTCTATGGTGGATTTGATCCTGCATAAACGCGGCACTACCTTGAAAACCATCATGGAGCCAGACCCCATCCGGGTCACCACGGATCAGGATCAAGAAGACGTCGCCAATATCGCTAAAAAATACAATTTGCCAGTGGTGCCCGTAGTTGACGCCGCCGGACGGTTGGTTGGACGTATCACGCTGGATGATATTCTGGAAGTTCTCGCGGAAGAAGCCGCCGAGGATATTTCATTTCTGGCAGGGACACACGAAGATGAGGAAGCCCACCGCTCGATGATCCGGATTGCCGGAGTGCGACTGCCGTGGCTAGTCCTTGGGCTTTTCGGAGAAATTCTGGCAGCAATGGTCATGAGCCGCTTTGAAAGTACGCTGGAGACCATCCTGTCACTCGCCTTTTTCATCCCGGTCATTATCGCACTGGGTGGAAGTACGGGGATGCAATCCACGGCCATCGTCATCCGCGACCTTGCCACAGGAGAAATCACCCTTCGAGACACCTTGCCCCGCGTCCTGCGGGAGATCGGCATCGGCATTATCAATGGGATTGCCTGTGGGCTGTTGATTATGCTGGTGGCGTATCTGTGGCAAGGCAACCCCCGGTTAGGGGTCGTCATTGGGTTGGCAATGCTCGCCGTGGTAGTGATTGCTTCCAGTGTAGGCGCCATCGTACCGCTCTTGCTGAAACGGTTCAACGTTGACCCAGCTATCGCAACGGGACCATTTGTGACGACTTCCAATGATGTGCTGGGGATTTTTATCTATCTCGGTTTAGCCACCCTGTTTATGCGGTGGTTGTAATTCGTTCAGTGCCATACTGTTATCGATATATACGTTCCATCTTTAATTGAGGGCTTTTATGAACCTAAAAACCTTAGGTGAATTCAATTTTATCGATCTAATTAAAGAAAAAGCAATTGTCCATCCGGACCATGTCATTACTGGGATTGGGGATGACAGCGCCATTTTCCAATCGGATCGAAACCGGGTGAACGCGATCAGCACGGATACCTTAGTGGAAGGCATCCATTTTGTGCGGGATCAGGTCACGCCGTATGATGTCGGGTTGAAAGCGCTGGCAGTCACCCTGTCCGATTTAGCGGCGATGGGGGCACGTCCGGCTCATGCGCTGATGAACCTCTCCGTACCGCCGGATATTGAACTGGCGTATCTGGAGCAACTCTTTGCCGGTTTTTATGATTTAGCACTGATCTACAACATCAATCTCATCGGCGGTGATCTGACCGCCTCCCGGCGGGACATTACCATCAGCGTCACAGTGGTCGGGGATGTCTCGCGGCGCCGTGCGTTGCACCGTAACGGCGCCCAACCCGGGGATAAACTGTTGGTAACCGGTACGCTCGGCAATAGTGCTGCCGGACAGATGCTCTTAAGTAAATCACTTGAATTTACCAATGAATCCGCCCGAGAACGGCTGATCAAAGCGCATACCCAACCCAAGCCGTACATCTTTGAAGGCGAATTCATCGCGGAAAGTGGATGCGCCACCAGCATGATTGATATTAGTGACGGGCTGAGCTCTGACCTCAATCACATTGTGAACCAAAGCCAAGTCAGCGCCCAAATTTACGCCAGTAAATTACCTAGTTCCGATGAACTCCGTTCGTTTTGCGATGCGACCGGTACGAATCCACTGGAGTTGCTGTTGCATGGCGGAGAAGAATATTCATTGCTATTTTCGCTCAAACCGGTTCAAGCCGACCTGTTTATTGCCAGCTACCAGCACCGGTTTAATAGCCACATCACGGTCATCGGTGAAATCGTGGAGGGCTACGGTATGCAGTTGATCGACGCCACCGGTAAATCCACGGAGATTGAACCCGCAGGCTGGGACCATTTTGCGCCATGAGACTGATTGACGCTCTGAATAGCGCTACAGAACGTTTCGCAACTGCCGGAATTGATGCCCCGCGCGATAATGCGGAACAACTGTTGTGCGCCGTGCGAAATTGTCCCCGCAGTGACCTGTTTGTGCACGCCACTCAGACCTTAACAGATGCCGAACTACAGCAATTTCAAACCTATGTAACCCAGCGCCTGACTCGCAAACCGTTACAGTACATTGTGGGTCGGGTGTCATTTTATAGCGTGACATTAACGGTTACACCGGCAGTTCTGATTCCCCGCCCAGAAACAGAATTGCTGGTTGAAGCCGTCCTTCAGCGGCTACCATCAGGCACCGTGAGAGTCGCGGATATTGGAACGGGTAGTGGCGCCATTGCCCTCGCAATTGCAGACCAACGTCCCGATGCCGAAATTTTTGCCACGGATATTTCTGAAACGGCTCTAACCGTCGCCCGTGAAAATGCGGTGCAAACGGGTTGTAAATCTCGCATCCATTTTGTGCGGGGGGATTTGCTCTCCCCATTTACGCCCTCCTTTTGGCAATCCTTTGATGCCATTGTTAGCAATCCACCGTATGTGGCGAAACATGAGCGGGATCAACTCGCCCCGGAGGTGATCCAGTATGAGCCACACCAAGCGTTGTTTTCGGGGCAATGCGGTACATCTCATCACCAGCAGTTGATCGATGGCGGCTGGCGTTACCTTAAACCCGGTGGCATTTTGGCGCTGGAAATGGGACACGGACAAGCACCCACCCTGAGCCGTCTGGCAAACGCTACCGGGCACTACCGGTCGCTCACCATTCTACCGGATTACAACGGGATTGACCGCATTTTTATTGGGAAAATACGGGAACCAGATTAACGTGACAATGCACGGCAGGTATTCTGGCAACCAACCACCCCACCGTGGAGCTTAAATGTGACACCATTGCGTGCCTATTACCGTATTTGGGGATACTGGTCTAAAAAATTGAAGGGTCACCCGGATCGAGCTAAATTTATGGCGTTAAAGTTCGTTGAAATATTGATTTTTGCCCTTTCCCCAGATGCACCACCGCCAGACCGCCCACCCTATAAACCTTTCCCCCCCGCAACGAAAAATGCCGTGCCCGAATCACCCACAATCGCGCTGGTTGTGCCCTGTTACATAAAAGATGAAATGGGTAAACAGCAGTTAGAGATGCTAATAAGGACAATCCAACAGCAAACTAGACAACCCGATTGGATTATTTTAGTCGATGATGCTTCACCGTTTAGCTATGATCTGGATTCCCCTGTTGAGATCATCCGTCTTGCCCCAAATGGAGGACCTGCCCGTGCCCGAAACGCCGGTAAAGCGCGGGCAGAAGAACTGGGTGCGGACATCATTGCCTTTACCGATAGCGATTGCCGGTTAAGTCCAACGTGGGTTGAAACAATTATTGAGGCATTTCAAACTAGCCGGGAATTTCAAATATTATCGGGAAATACCCTTTCCTATGGCAACTCGTGGTTTGACAACTATCATGAGATTAACGGAACGTTAAACGGGAGACAATTCAAGGATTCTAACCGGCTTCTTTATGGCACCACAGCAAATTTGGCAATCACCCGCAACGTCAATCAACAGATAGGTTTTAACGATAAATTTCCATCTGCGGCAGGTGAAGATATTGAATTTTGCTTTCGGGCAAATGAGTTTGGATATGCCATCGGCTACATCCCAGCGATGGTTGTGTATCATGATTTTAATTACTCGAATTCGTTACAGGATAATCTTCAAAAGTTCGTCAACTTATTCCGTAAATACGCCGCCGGACAACCTCGACTTCTCAAGATTATTCCGAATTATTACGATTATCTGGATAAGACAGAAGGCATTCGAAGAGAACATTGAAAGCATTGAAAGACAAAATAAAGCACTACTTTTTGACTCGTAAAATTTATATCTCGTTCCATAGTACACGACAAAACTTGAAAAAAAGTCCACTTTCTTCTACTTTCTAGAACAATCCGCTCCTTTTCTCGTTCTAAAT
>RFFQ01000007.1 GCA_003697105.1 Gemmatimonadota bacterium
GCACAACTTTAACAACACCACCACAATTGATTGCTTCCATCACATTTTCCTGAAAACTTTAATTCATCAAATGCAATTCCTGTTACCAACCATTTATTTGGGATGCAAGGTTTTCTATGTCTTTGAATTTGTTGAAGTTTAGTAGTATTCTGTTTATCTGATTAACTTGTACGCATTCGCAATTATGTTTGGTGTTCTGTCACTTTGGTTTGGCTCTTCCGTAAAGATTGTGGGTTTACTTTTTACTGAAGACGTTTTACCTTCTTTGCCCGTTCTCAATACTATTTTATGAGGATTACTCTCGGATGTGTAACTATTTGATTTATTGATCTTAAAATTCAAGTTCCAGCAGTTGCAATACACAAAAATTTATATCATCACACCTCTCGTCAAGGAGGTGCGATGATGTCTCATTCCGATTATCAAAACCATTTGAACCAATGGCTACATCAGTATGAAGATGACTCTGTATTTCAGAACGCGCTGGATACGTTTCAGAAAGAATTCATTATGTTCAGCGCACTAGATGTAGGTCCGGCGTTACCGATCCTTCAATCCACCTATTGTCCGCGAAAATACAGTGAACTTCGCGATCCGTTGTGTATGCTGCGCAGTCTGCTCTTGCGCTGGCATGGCTGTAATTCCCGGAAAAGCCATGTCTATACCTGCCCGGTAAAACGACCGACCCATCGCGAAGGAAAATACAGCTATCTCGTTAACCCGGAGAACTGCCCCCGCGGGGAAGATTGCCAACCCGACAGCTCCATCGGACTGCGGCCTACATCAAAACCGAGACCGATCCACGTGTTTTTACCTCGATACCCAGAGACACGCTAAATTCAAAGCGGTGATGAAACAGCGTAGCGCCTCCGAGCGAGTCAATGCCCTCAACGATCACTATCAGGTCGAACGCTCCTGTCACATTGGCTATCTCACCGAATAGACCGCGCCAGAACATCTTCCAAAACCAATTCCTCCGCACAGATGACGCAATCCGTTCAACTTGACATACTAACAATATAAGATAAGTCGGTAAATATTACGTTTAATTTAATATTTATCGGCTTCGACCCTCATTTTTCAAAAACAACACGCTCGAAGACGGATTGTCGCTGTCGAAGAAACAGAATGAAGTGCTACTCTGGTAATACTCTCGGATGTTTCTTCCAAGAGTTCTCTGGATCGGGTGTTGGGTAGAGATCACGACTTCACACTGGCTCAATCTGGTAATTGTTGGAGGGAAGTAAGTTCCACTGTAACTGCAAGGTTCTCATTTGATTATTCGTACGTTCTCGCCCAACAGTTGGAGAATGAGCCATAATACCGGCTGACCCGATTGAAAAAATATATTTATTTCATGCTTACTTTTACAAATTGGCAATGTGGCGGTCAATAAAACTCACGAGTGGATATTCCAATCGATAATGTTTTTTACCAAAATGATCGGCAAAATAGTCGAGACCGCCGTCAAATCCGTGCTCCCGAATATGGTCAATCAGCGGGTCGACGATTTCAGCAGTAAAGAGGACTTCAACCGCTTCATCTGACAATTTACCCCGTTCCTCCACCCCGGATTGGTGAAAAACGGTATGGCAATCATGGCAAAAATAGTAAAAATAGATTCGCTCCGCGCCCAGTAAACCTTGATATGCCTTGTGCATAATATCACAATTTCGGCTTTTGCATTGCAGACAATTCATCCGTAAACCCGTCCTCAAAAGAGTCAAAGAGGTTATTTCTAAAACGAGTGATAGAACTCGTGATCCTTTTTCACGTTATATAGGGTTGGTAAGCGGCGACTGCCAGTTGGTCACAGCGCTCATTTTGGGGGTGTCCCGCATGTCCTTTAATCCATTCAAATGTGACCTGATGGATTTTCGCTAAATGATGAAGTTCTTGCCATAATTCCTTATTTTTGACCGGTTTCCGCTGCGAATTAATCCAGTTTTTCTGGATCCAACCGGTGATCCATTCGTTCATACCTTTGACCACGTAGCTGGAATCCGAGACGACTTTCACGGTGCAGGGACGGTTGAGTGTTTTTAAGCCTTCGATCACCGCCGTCAATTCCATCTGGTTGTTAGTGGTTTGGGGCGCTCCGCCGGAGAGCTCCTTCTCTTTTCCGCTTGCCACGTGGTGCAACACTGTGCCCCAACCGCCCGGACCTGGATTTCCGGTACACGCCCCGTCGGTATAGATGATTACGTCATATTCTGCCATGCCACCTCCCGGTATTGTTTTGCCGCCGTTGCCGGATTTTCTGCTTGGATGATCCCCCGTCCGACAATGATACCATCCGCACCCCCTTTGACAGCCGCCGCTGCCGTGACATAACGCTGGCCAAGCCCATCACCTTTGGCTTGCAGATTCACGCCGGGCATCAACAGGAGGAGATCATCTGCCATTTTGGTTTTCAATTTCCGAATTTCAGTCTCATTTTCGCCGAAACCGATGAACCCGGAGACCACCTCCCGCCGGTTTTTACCGATTTCCAGCACTTGACGGGTGTAGTTCTCACTGATCAGATTTCCGGCGGCAGACATTTTCGCCAGTAAAAATCCACTGCGGGGGGATTCCAGATCGCCGAATAGCCCGTCCAAAATAGCTTCTCCGGCAATCGCGTGGACTGTCACAAAGTCTGCCCAATCTGCTATCTTGTAAATTCCGGAGCGGAATTGTTTGCGGACGGTACTGCCAATATCAGCAAATTTTCGATCTTCAAAAATGAGAACCTGAGATTCCCCGCACAGATCGGTCAATTTTTTCACAAAATCTTCGGAGAAATCCTGTAAAATATCCACATGCGTTTTGACCATCACAATCTGATCCGCCGTTTGCTCCAAAATATGGAAAAATTCATCTGAGGTTTCCACATCGAGGGATAGAATCAGATTACTCTCTTTTTGGATCATCAAATCGACCAGTTTCCGGCTGAGGGGGTTGGTCATCAATTGGCGGCGTTCGGCAAGGGTTTTTACCGGTACGTTCCGTGTGGCTTGGATGAAGGTCTGCACCGCTAGGCGTTGGTTATCGCGGATCCATTGGTGAGCTGTAAGCACGCTCAAAATTTCATCAATATGCAAAATGGCGGTGAGGGTATAGCCCTTTTGGCGTAGCAGTTCCGCGCCGTTGGGGCTCCGATCCACCACGGTCACAATATCGGAAATTTTCAGCCCGCCGGCTTCCAATCCGGCGGCAGTTTCAAACTTACTCTCGCCGGTTGAAATGAGGTCATCAATCACCACGCATGTTTGCCCGGCCGTGAAGTTGCCTTCAATCAATTTTTTGGTGCCATAGGATTTTGCCTCTTTGCGCATATAAATTAGGGGTTTGTTCCGTTTTACAGAGACAATCGCAGCCATCGGCAGGGCGGTGTAAGGGATACCCGTTACCAGATCAAATGATTTATCTTCAAGGACTTGCAATAGCAAATCCGTAATTTGGGTCATTATGTCTGGGTACGAGACCACACCACGCAGATCGATGTAAAACGGGGAGGTTAACCCGGATTTCAGTTTGAATTCTCCAAATTTAATTGCACCGATCCGGTGGAGATCGAGGATGAGTTGTTCTTTTTTAGGATTCATCATGGGGTTTCCTTGTTTCTACTTTTTCCCCTCAATTTCTTTCAGCAATTGCTGGGCTTCTTCTTTGCGGGCTTCGTCATCTTCGTCCTGAATCTTTAATTCAAGGATGGTGCGGAGTTGTTCGCGTGCTTTTTCATACTCTTTTTCATCGATCAAGAGGTGGGCGTAATCCAGACGGTACATGATAAAATCCGGACGAAGTTCAATGGCACGTTGGAACAAGCGACCGGCTTCTTTGCGGTTTCCCCAGCCAAGTCCCATTGGTTTGCGAATCCAACCGGGTTTTTCGGTCAGTTTGTGGTGAGTACGGGCAAGAATATAGTGGGCAATGCTATCATTGGGGTCCAGTTCAAGCGCTTTTTCGCAATCGGCTCTAACTTTTTTGACTAAACCGATGGTGGAAAACACACCTTTAAACAACGATATTTTACCTGTTGCCGCGGCACGCCGGGTGTAGCCGGTAGCACTTTCAGGATTGGCTTCAATTGCCTGATTCGCGTAATCTAAGGCAGTTTCATAATGCGATAGCTGGTCGTCTTTGTTTTCCAGATGTTCGCCGATGTCAATGTGTGCCCGGCTGATGCGCCAAAGCAAATCGAAGGTGCCGGGAAAAGCCTCCAGACCGGCTTGGTAGGCTTCCAGTGCTTTTTCATTGTCAAATGCCGCGTATGCCGCATCACCGGTCGCGATAAAATCGGCGACGGTGGATGCCTTCACGGTGGTTGAAACCCGGTTGGTGAGCGTATCTTTCTCTGCCGGCATCTCTTCTTGTGCCAATACCCATGCCGCCATGCAGAGTACCAACCCGGCTACTAAAAAAGAACGATTGATTTTCATCAGACTCTCCTCTCCGTTAAAATAAAAAATTAGGGGACTGGAATGCCAGACAGTATACCGACGAATATCCCTGAAATCAAGTACAAAGTTGCTTTGGCTAAAAACTCTTGACATTTATCGCTATTTTTGGTGTTATTGGCAGGGCTTATCATTATTGGGTTCGCGTACGGACTCTTACCAATTTCACCATACATTTTTTTGGAGGTGCTATGATCAGTTTTTCCCTCAAAGTGATCATTTGTCTTGGCTTAATTATGCTCATCAGCACGTTGGTGGGCTGTAAACATGAGGAGGTCGGGACTCCGGGGGCACAAACCAAAACCCAACTAAGCGCTCAGGAGACCCAAGCCTTGATTCAGGCAAAAAAAGATGATCCGAATTTTATCATTGTGGATGTGCGTACCCCGCGCGAATATCAGGCAGGGCATATTGACGGGGCGATTAACATTGATTTTTATAACCCCTCTTTTGCCAGCCAATTGGAACAACTTGATCGGGACAAGGAATATCTAATTTACTGCCGTTCCGGCAATCGCAGTGGAAAAACCTATCAACTCATGACACAGAAACTCGGTTTTCAAAAGGTTTATCACCTTACCAAAGGGATGATCGATTGGAATCGGGAAAATTTACCTTTAGTCCGCTAACAGTGGGGTGGTTATGCTATTGGGTACCATTGTGAATGTTATAGCGGTGCTGGTGGGCAGTGGGCTCGGCTTGTTGATTCATACTCGATTACCACAGCGCATTTCAGGCATTGTCTTTCAAGCGATTGGTGTGTTTATCCTATTCTTAGGGGTACGCATGGCGATGAACGGTCTGGACGCCCTGCCGGAAGAGAGCGGTGGTAACGGTATTATTATTCTGATTTTCAGTATGGTGATCGGCTCCATTTGGGGAGAATGGATCAACCTCGATTCCTATCTGAACCGGTGGGGAGACCGCCTCAAAACACAGATCAACATCGGGCATGAACACTTCACGGAAGGACTGGTGACGGCATTTTTGCTCTTTTGTATGGGTTCCATGACCATTTTAGGTGCTATTGAGGAAGGGTTGGGCAACCCACCGACACTCTTGCTTGCTAAATCTGTGTTGGATGGTTTTGCCTCGATTGCCCTCGCCGCTTCGCTGGGGATTGGGGTCATGTTTTCCGTGATTCCGTTGTTGATTTATCAGGGGGGGCTGACCGTATTCGCTATGGTTTTCCAAAATTCTGCCGCCCAACCCATCATCGATGAAATGACCGCCGTGGGTGGCGTATTGCTAATTGGCTTGGGCATCAACATCCTTGAGATCAAAACGTTGCGAATTTTAAATATGTTACCCAGTTTACTTATTGTCATTCTATTAGCTTATCTTTTCCTCTAATGGAGGTGATCCGGTGAAATGGTTATCACGGTTTTTCATTTGGGGGCTGATCGGAGTCATGTTGGCGGGGATTACGGCGGTAGCGAATCCCCGCGGGGGAGTTGATCCCGCTGCCATTGACCCCTTGCAAGCAGATGCTGGGGATTTTCTGGATGTGGACCCGGGAGAATATGAGCGTTTGGCAAATCAAGCGTACCAACAGCAGGCGTACCGCAAAGCCGCCCAGTACTATCTGGCATATTTGCATTATAATTCCCAAGATTTTACCGCTATTTACAACCTCGCGTGCTGTTACGGTCTGATGGGGGAAGCCTATCATGCGGCCAAATATCTGGAACGGGCAGTTCGGGCTGGATTTGATGATATAGCGTGGGCGGCTCAAGACCCAGATTTTAACGCCGTCCGGCAGGATGTCCGGTTTGCCGCCACCCTCGATAGCTTGACTGTCTGGTTAAAAAAAGCAGAAGACCCACACCTCACCGCGATTTACCTCCGTGCAGATACCTTTTTGAAATGTGTAATCCATTTGCCGGTGGATTATGATTCCTCCCAAACCTACACCCTTGTCTTGGGGCTTCATGGTTACGGGGGTTCCGCAGAGCAGTTTATCAATCTGTGGGACCAGTTTGAGCAACCCGATTTTATCTATGCCGCTTTACAAGCTCCTTACGCCTTTCCTCTCGACGAAAAATTGGGTCACTCATGGCATCTGGATTTTACCCCTGAATTGCGGAAGGTGACCGCGCAAACCACCGGGGATTATGTGGCACGGGCAGTTACAGAACTGAAACGTCTCTATCCGGTGGGTGAGGTCTATCTAATGGGCTTCTCCCAAGGGGCGGCATATACGTTGATCAGCGGCATCCGTCATCCAGACCTATTTGCCGGATTGATTCCGTTTGGCGGCTGGCTGGATCAGGAGACACTGGATGAAGAGGAAATAACGGCGGCAAATCAGGTGCGTATTTTTATCGCTCATGGAAAGCAAGATCAACGGGTGAAATATGCTGCCGGAACGACTGCCCGTGATGTGCTAAAAACCGCCGGTTATGATGTTACTTTTTACGCTTTTGATGGGGGGCATAGTGTTCCGGCAGAAGGGTTACGAGCTGTTCAACAATGGATAAAACAGAAGGAGTAGTGTATGCGTGTGTGCTGGATGTGGGTCCTCATCGGTTGGGGGTTGGGGAGCGTGTTGGTTAGCAGTCTTGCCACCGGTTCAACGGTACCGATCCGGTTTGCGGTTCTTGGAGATCGTACCGGTAAGCCAATTCCCGGTATTTACGAAGAGATCGTTCAGGAAGTCGCTCGGATGCGTCCCGATTTTGTAGTCACCGTCGGTGATATGATCGAAGGTTATACCGATGATGATGCGGAAATCCAGCAACAGTGGCAGGATTATTTTAAGCTGGTAGAACCCCTCACCATGCCCGTCTATTACACTCCCGGTAATCATGACATTTGGCACGAGCGCTCCGCCGAGATTTACCAGCAATATATTGGCCCGCCCTATTTCTCGTTTAATTACCGTGACTTACATGTGATTATCTTGGATAACAGCCGGGATCGCCGGATCGCGCTGGATCAATTATCTTGGTTGGAGGATGACCTGCACCAGTACCGGGATATGCCGTATAAAATTGCCTTTATTCATCAACCCACGTGGTACCAGACCGTCGCCCGGGGCAAACCCGACCCTTTACACCGCATTTTTGTGGAATACGGGGTACATGACGTGTTTACCGGACATTACCATGACTATTTTGTCGGGGAATACGACGGCGTGCGTTACACCAGCATCGGGAGTTCTGGAGCGCACCCTAAAAAAAGCCCCAGCGGGTTAACATTCCATTTTGCGTGGGTCACGGTTGATGCCGAAGGGGTGCATATCACACCGATCAAAAACAATTCGGTGTTGCCGTGGGATTTAGTTACCGCTGAAGAACGTCAATTGGTACGCAATATTCAACGCCACGCCGCTACTTTTACCGCCCCGTTGACCGTTGATGAACATCTCCAAGCCGAACCGGCTGAGATCACGTTACACTTGCGGAATTTACACCCCACAGAATCCCTTAATAGTATTTTACGATGGCGACTTCCCGAGGGCTGGTCGATTGATCCGGTGGAGGTACCCGTGATGATCCTGCCGGAGGATGAAACAGAGCTGACCTTTTTAGTCCGCAGTGCCGGCAAGTCGGAATCTATCCCCAATTTTTCACTGGATTTCCCCTATGCCACGGGAAAAAGCTACCGGGTGGTTGAACCGATCTATTTGCACCGCCCGACGGTTGCCTATTATACAGAGGAATCCCCTCGTATTGATGGGCATTTGGAGGAAGCGTGCTGGCGCCATCCGGTTTATAAATTGTTTGACCCGGAGGGAAATCCCCTGCCGGTGGATTCCACCTTTTTCTATTTTGCCTACGATGCCGATAATTTTTACTTTGCGGCACTTTTACAAGATTTGCACATTGAAAAATTGACGGCTTATGTCACCGAACGAGATGGGCGGCTCTTTGCCGAAGACCGGGTCGGCTGGCGATTGCATCCGCCCGGGCAGGATGAGAGCTATACCGTGCAAGTGAATCCCTTGGGCACCATCTGGGATTACAGTGATAAGGAAGGCATGCGCTGGGATGGTGAGTTTGAAGTCAAAAGTTTTATTGGGGGTTACTTTTGGAGTGTCGAAATACGCATTCCACGCAACCAATTTGGAGTTCAGGCATCTGCCAACCAACAGTGGGGGCTGGATTTCTGGCGGCACCAGAAGCGGTTTAAGGAAAACGCAGAATGGATGCCCGGTAGTCATTTTCCCGGGATGTTGATCTTGAAATGATCCGGAAGATGTTTTCTCAGACCCGGCGGGCAACCTGAAAAATTGAAATCTTAATGACTCACAGACTCTAGGATAAAGAGGACGCCAATGAACATACAAATTTTTGGCACAAAAAAATGTAAAGCCACCCAGAAAGCACTCCGCTTTTTTAAGGAACGGGGGATCAAGCCCCATTTTGTGGATTTGAATGAACAGACTATCAAAAAAGGGGAGCTAACCAACATCCGGCGCTCAATCCCGTTGGCGGAGTTGATCGATACCGGAGGCAAAGAGTATCAACGCCTGAATTTGAAATATTTGGTACACGATGTGGAGGAACAACTGCTGGCGCATCCGTTGCTTTTTAAGACACCGATTGTGCGCCACGGATCACACGTCACGGTGGGTCACCAACCGGAGGTTTGGAAGTCATGGTTGTGATTACAAATGCCGTAGAAAACGTGCCGGATTGTTCAGAAAATCGCGAGTGAGTTGGACATGCTCCACTGCCTCATAGGCTACTTCCTGAACCGGGTAGGGATCAAATTGCAGGATTGTGGCATCTGGAAATGCCATCAAAATGGGGGAATGTGTGGCAATGATAAACTGCGAGTGGTGCTCGACCATCGATTTTAAGAGGGAGAGAAAGGTCAATTGCCGTAAAGGAGAAAGGGGCGTTTCTGGCTCATCCAGTAGGTACAGCCCGCCGGGTACGACCCGGGTTTGAAACAACTTGAGAAAGCTTTCCCCGTGTGAATTTGCATCCAGATTTTCCCCGTAACGGTGGATCAGCGCCTGCCGTTGCCCAAGGGCGACCCCTTTTGCCAGCATCAAGCCGTAGCCGCTGAGGGTCTCCTCATAATAATCCGCATCTGCCTGAAGGTCTTGTTGCGTTTGCTGAAGCCGCCGGGCGAAATTGAAAAAATCTTCAGCGCGTAGGAAAAAGCCACGCCGCGTTTTTTTGCTCCAACTCAACCGCAAGTACGCCCCTAAACGGCGGGCATGCTCTAACGTATGATCTTGCTGAATGTCGATTCCTCCCACCGTGGGCAGTCCGGTAGCCGCCGCCAATCCTTCCAGCAAAGTTGACTTCCCGGAGCCATTTTCACCCACAAAAAACGTCACCGGACGGGTAAATTCTAGGGTAAGCTCATGAAAGAGCGGTAAACTAAAAGGGAAATGTGCCGGCAGACGATCCGTTTTGAGCCGTAACGAACGCAAATGCATTAGATTACACCTGTTGGGGGTGGGGGTCTAAGCCATCAGTTAGTGGATGCTCTTGAATGTGCAAATCATGAAACTCAAAAAAGCCCAAATTATCCAACACAAAATAGACCAGACTATCCCGCTTGAAAATGTAGGTAACCGGTAATTCACGGGTTTTAAGGAGGGCTTTCATAAGATACCCCACTGCCGTGGAATTGATGTACTCCAGATCGAACAGATCAAATACCAACCGCTCGCTCTCATTTGTGGCGAGCCACATTTCAATCAAATTGGATTCGCTGAAAAGCGCTTCTGCACCTGCGGCTTCCAAACTCCCTTTGATGGAAATGATCTGTGCCGTTGGTTCTGCTTCTACCCGGACCCATTGGATGATTGTTTTGTCATGCTGAACTTCATGGATCGTGTGCATGGTTCCCCCGACGAAGTTGATGATGATTCGATTGCCTAAGTTTCAAGATGGAAACTCGCCATCTGCCAGAATTTACTAGCTGTTGATGACCATATCTTATTTTAGATGAGAATCTCTGCCATAAATTGGGAGATTTGAAGCGATTTCCTAAAATTACCGGATGGTGAGACCTAAAAATCCATCAACTGGGCAACTGCTCCCTCAAAATAATGTGCCGTCCCAGCCCAACCAGAAATGCTACCCCACTATAAAAATAATAAAACCAATGCCACGGGATGACGCTCAGGGCAAAAAACAGCCCGCGTCTTTGCCAAAAAAAACGATAAACCGGTAGATTCAATCCGAAAAGGATTACCGAAATCACTACCAGAAGGAGTCCTGCCACCCATGGGATAACCGGTAATAGCATGAATACCCCCACCCAAAGGAATATCAGAACGACACTAAACCGGTGGGAATAGCGTAAATTCAGATCGTTGGGAAGGTTTTTCTGGATCAAAATCAGCTCGACCCACGGGAGCGCTCGTTTGAAAAAATCGGTTTTAACCATCGATGCTGCGCTCCAATGTTTCAAATGTTTCACCTGAATCTGTTTGCAGAGCCGAATTTGATGCCCCGCTTGAATGAGCCGGTGACCCAATTCAATATCTTCAATGGAGGGTTGGGAGTATGTTTCATCAAACCCACCCACCGCTTGAAAAATAGACCGGCGGATACCACCACATGCCCCCCAAAACGTTGTTGCGGTTTCATTGGAACATTGATGGACATAGTGATGAAACAGGTTTTTGTATTGGGAGATAAAATTAGGCTCATCTGGCTCATCATCATAAGACCCAATCAGCGCGGCGACCTCCGCATGTTGGGTGAACATCGTATAAACCTGATCGATTATTGCCGGTGGAACAGCTATATCCGCATCGATAAAAAAAAGAATTTCATGCTGGGCAAGCGCCGCACCCCGATTGCGAGCATAAGCGGGTCCCCGGTTGGTGGGAAGTGAAACGGTTCGTACCGCAAATTGATTCGCAATCAAAGCGGATTCCCGATCATCGCCATCGACCACAACAATGATCTCGGCAGGAGGAGGTTGAGTCTGGGTCAAATGGGTTAAGCACTGCCGAAATTTTTCACCACCCTGATAAACGGGAACAATTACAGAAACCGGTAAAGAACGCATATTCTAATTACCAAAAATCGATAAAATAATCTTGTGTTTTTGTGCCAATTGATGTTAATTAACTGCTTTGAAAAACAGTTATACACCAAAATTAACCAAAATACAACCCTAAACTTAGAAAGGAGTTTTTGATGAAGGTCATGGTTGATGTATCTATTGTACCACTAGGTGTGGGATTATCTCTCTCCAAATATGTGGCAGAATGTGAAAAGGTCTTTTCTACGTTTGACATCAAAACCCATCTTCATCCGTACGGTACTATTCTGGAAGGGGAGTGGGATGAGGTTTTCGCCGCCATCAAAAAATGTCATGAGGTCTTGCACGAAATAGGTGTACCGCGGATCACCGCCAGTTTACGGGTCGGAACTCGCACTGATAAGTCCCAGACGATGGAAGATAAACTTGCCAGTGTGAAAGATAAATTGAACTCAGCATAAAGCAAACGTTGGCAGTCGGAACATCAAGGCGTTGCCAAACCAACACCCTGTTTTTTTGCAGTTTGCTTTACCGTCAGTATTAGTCCCCCCTTAACTTTCGGAATCACTTACCTTTTTGGCTTCGGGAGTCACTACCCGCTTCCCGAAGCCTTCTGATTTTCTCCTTATCTAAAAAACCATTGACAAATTTGTATTAATGCTGTTTTTTGTGCCAAAATAGTTGCATAATCAACTAACTGTTAGATAGATAGCTCGACCCATGATCGAACCGAAATCAACCGACGAACCGTTAGCTCGGTTCGTGTGGCGTACCGCACGCGCATTTGCCCACCATTTAGGGCGGAGTTTCCATCAGGCGGGGTATGATGTCACCCCAGAGCAGTGGAAAATTTTGCGAAATTTATGGGAGCAAGACGGGCAATCCCAGCAACAATTGGCGCACTGCTCAGTTAAAGATAAAGCCAGTATTACCAGATTGATAGACGGTTTAGAAAGACGGAATTTAGTAGTCCGTATTCCCGACCAGCACGACCGCCGGCAAAAGCGAATCTATCTCACGCATCGCGGAAAGGAATTACAGAAACCGCTTTCTGAAATTGTCAAACAGACCCAAGATGTGGCGCAAATGAATATCAATGAGGCCGATTTAGCCCTTTGTAAAGCCGTACTGCAACAGGTTTATGACAACTTAAACACCCCGCGCTCGGAGAACCCTTAAACTCGTTAATCTATCAACGAATCCGCGGTTCCATCCAAAAAAAGCTTGATCTATTTGAGGAATGCCGTTATCTATAAGTCCCCTATTAAAACGCTCAAAACGCTCATTTGTTTATCATATACTCTTTTTTTAAATCGACCGATTCCGTGAGGACCCAATGAAACGAATTTTGATCAATCTAGTTGCTGTGATGCTCATTGTGGGCGCCAGTTTTGCCACAATGCGTTTTTTAGCCGCCCAACATCAGGAACAACCCCGCCGGACACCACCACCTCGCCAAAAATTTGTGAATGTCTCGCCGGTTGAACTTCAGGCGGTGACGGCATCCATTAAGGCATACGGTACGCTGACATCCGCCCAACCGGTGACGTTGTTTAGCGAAGTGACCGGCACGTTGGTTGTCGGGGATGTGGCTTTCCGCCCAGCGACGTCCTTCCAAAAGGGGGAGGTGTTAATTCAAGTGGATGACCGTCCGGTCACACTCGACCTCAACTCGGCGAAAAGTGATCTGCTCAATGCATTGGCATCCGTACTGCCGGAAATTCGGGCAGATTTCCCGGAAGCGTACCCGGTCTGGCAGGCTTATTTTGATGGGATTTCGTTTAGCCAACCTCTCGCGGAACTTCCGCCCGTGGACAATCAAAAAATCAAGCTATTTCTTTCGCGCTACAATGTCTATCGCTATTATTTCAACATCCGGGATTTAGAGATTCAACGGGATAAGCACTATTTTTATGCCCCGTTTGACGGATCGATTGTCTCAGCAGAACTGCAACCGGGTTCAGCGGTGCGGGCAGGCTCGCAACTGGGCAAAATCATTAATTTGGAAAATCTGGAAGTCGAAGTGAGCCTTTCCACTGCCGATGTTCAGTGGATTGACCGCCAACAACCGGTTCGGCTAACTTCCGCAGAAGTCGGTGGTGAATGGATGGGCCAGGTAGCACGGATTGGTAAAACCATTGACCCGCGCACGCAGACGGTGCAAATCTATATCACCCTGAACGCAACACCGGGGGATGGACTTTATGAAGGTATCTTTCTGGAAGCGGACATTCCCGGACGGGTGATTGAACGTGCGGTAGAAGTCCCCCAGCGCGCCATTTATAATAACCGCTATGTCTATCTGATTGAGAACGGGCGGTTGAAGCGCCAACCGGTGGAAATTGCCCGCAAACAGACGACCTCCGCTATTGTGACCGGTGGGTTAGCGGATGGCGATTCGCTGGTGGTAGAGGCGTTGCAAGGGGTGGTGCCCGGGATGCTCGCCAAAGTTCGTGAAGGAGGACGCCCCTAATGCGAAAAATTATAGCCTTTTTCATCCGGTTTCCCATCTGGACGAATGTCTTGATGTTCAGTTTGTTGGGGTTTGGGGTACTTTCCTTTGGACAGATGAAGTATGCTTTTTTTCCCGAAATGCCGCCGGATTTTATCTTTGTTCAAGTGCCGTTTCCCGGTGCCTCGCCCGAAGAAGTTGAAGAGGGTGTCGTACTCAAAATTGAGGAGAATCTGGAAGGAATAGACGGTGTGGAGCGGGTGACGTCCGTCTCTCGCGAGAACATGGGGCAAGTTAGTGTGGAAGTTCGCAAAGGTGCGGATTTGGATAAGGTGCTGACTGAGGTTAAAAATGCCGTGGACCGGATTACCTCTTTCCCGCGCGATGCGGAACGCCCGACCATCTATGAACAACAAGGTCGCACGTTTGCCATCTCCTTTGTCCTTTTTGGGGATTCTGACCTGTATAACCTGAAAACCCTTGCTGAAGAACTACGAGATGACTTGCTGGCAACGGAAGAAATCTCCCAAGTAACCCTTCAAGGCGTGCCCGAACTGGAAATGTCCATTGAAGTCTCGGAAGCTGATTTACGGCGCTATGGCTTGACCTTCAATGAAATTCGGAATGCCGTCAGTGCCGAAAATATCAATATTTCCGGTGGTAAATTTGAAACAAAAGACGAAGAAATTTTAATCCGGGCTTACGGGCGAGAATATTATGCCGCAGAGCTGGAAAAGCTGGTGGTGCGTGGGAATCCAGACGGTACTGCCATCCGGTTACGGGATGTCGCAACCGTAAAAGAGCAATGGGAGGACTCCCCCAACCGAACTTACTACAACGGGCGTAATGCTGTGATTGTGAGCGTCGATAAAACCCTCGATGAAGATATTTTAGCCATTGTCAAACGGGCGAAACAGGTGATGGCAGATTACGCCGCCAAACATCCTCAAATTGGGGTTGAAGTCCTCCGCGACCAGACCATTTCGCTCCGGCAACGGATCGATTTGTTGACCCGAAATGGTATTTTAGGTCTGTTGTTGGTCGTTTTTATTGTGGGCTTTTTTATGAATTTACGCCTTTCGTTCTGGGTCTCGATGGGAATTCCCATTTCGTTTGCGGGGATGTTCCTAATTGCCGGCATGATTCCGATCACGATCAACGTGATCTCACTTTTTGGGATGATTATTGTGATCGGGATTTTGGTGGATGATGCGATTGTCGTAGGTGAGAACATCTACGCCCATTATGAAAATGGCTCCCCACCGCTGAAAGCCGCCGTGGATGGCACGGTTGAAATGCTCGCACCGGTAACTACCTCCGTTTTGACCACCGTAATTGCTTTTACGCCATTTTTCTTTTTGGATGGTTTTTTGGGTAAATTTATTTGGCACATGGCAGTGGTGGTTATTGCTTGTCTGATCTTTTCGCTGGTGGAAGCCTTTTTTATTTTACCGGCACACCTTGCCCATTCTAAAGGGTTACATCCTCACGCGGAAGATAATCCGGTTCGGAAAGCCATTGATGGGTTTATCCACTTTATGACGCACCGCATCTACAGCCCGCTGTTGCGGCTTGCTTTGCGCTACAAATGGGTGACCGTAATAGCTCCCGTATCGGGACTTCTGATCACCATTGGCTTAGTGCGGGGTGGTTTTATCGGCATGACCTATTTTCCGTACATTGATCGGGATAGCGTGCCCATCAACTTGACCCTGGTTTCTGGACGCCAAGAGAGCGATACAAAAGCCTTTTTAGATCGGATTGAACAGGCGGCATGGGAGGTCAACGCCGAACTCAAAGCCCAGCGTGCCGATGGCAAAGATGTGATCCTCTCGGTCCGGCAAGATGTTGGTTCCAATGACTTGGGAGACTCCGGCAGCCATGCCGGCAAGGTCACGCTGGAACTTCTCGATGGCGAAACCCGGGATATGAGTAGCCGGGAAATCGCGCGGTTCGTCCAACAACGGGTGGGACTCATCCCGGAGGCTCAACAACTCACGTATGGGCGCACCGGCTTTTTTGGCAAACCGATCTCGATCAGCTTGTTAGGCAACGATATTGAACAACTGATGCGGGCAAAAGACCTCTTGGTGGCAGAGTTGGAAGCCTTCGAGACGCTGAAAGATGTCACCGATTCCAATCAGGAAGGGCGGCGGGAGATTAACATCCAACTGAAGCCTCGCGCCGAGTCATTGGGCTTGACCCTCAGTGATATTGCCGGACAAGTGCGGCAGGGCTTTTTCGGGCAGGAAATTCAACGAATCCAACGGGGCACGGATGAAATCCGAGTTTGGGTGCGGTACCGCCCGGAAGACCGGATGTCACTCAAGGATTTGGATCAGATGCGTATCCGCACCCCCGATGACGCGGCGTACCCGTTCAGTGAACTGGCAACATACACCATTGACCGGGGCATTGTCACCATCAATCACCTCGATAAAAAACGGGAAATCAAGGTCGAAGCGGATCAGGTGGATGTCAAGGATGACCTCCCCGAAATTATGAAAACGATTAAAACCGATGTGATTCCGCGGGTGCTGGCGCAGGTTAGTGGTGTAACAGTCTCTTTTGAAGGGCAATCGCGCAACCAACAAAAGACATCGCGCTCCATGCAACGAGCATTCCCGCTGGCACTGATCAGCATGTTCATTTTGGTGATTTTGGTATTTCGGTCATATCTCCAAGCCGCGCTGATTTTCTCCCTGATTCCGGCCGGTATTATCGGAGCATTTTGGGGACACGGTATTCAGGGAATTCAGGTCAATATGCTGTCGTTGTACGGCATTATTGCGCTCTCCGGGATTATCATTAACGATAGTATTGTGTTTGTGGATCAGATCAACCGGAATCTACGCAAAGGTATTCAGTTGTTTGATGCCGTCCACCGTGCCGGTATATCCCGGTTGCGCCCCATTATCCTCACTACGGCAACCACTGCGGCGGGATTAGCACCACTCATCCTAGAGAAATCCCGTCAAGCTCAATTTTTGATCCCGATGGCGGTGTCTGTAGCGTACGGGTTGGTGTTTGGTACGGTGATCCTGCTGTTCATCCTCCCTGCCGGATTTATGGTGTTGAACCGGTTCCGCATTATTGCTGCCTATCTGGTGGAGGGCTGGCGGCGATTGACTTGGAATGATTACCAACCGAAACGAATTACCGCTGAAAACGTGGAGCCGCATGTTCGTGAATTGGCGGTACGGGACGATTTTTACTTGATTCCAGATCAACCCCCGGAAGAACTGGAACTGAACGAAGAAGAGCGTCAACTCATGGAGGCAGGCTCATGAACATCATTCAGAGGTTAATCTATAGTTATAGCTGTTTTGTGCTGATTTTTGGATTTGGCTTTGCAGGTGTGGCTTTAGCCCAACCGCGCACCGGAGCGATTTACGGGACGGTGACGAACTTCCACACCGGGGAACCGCTCCCAGGTGCAAATGTGACACTTGTGGGTATGAATTTAGGTACTATTAGCGATGAACAGGGAAACTTTACGCTCGATAATATTCCGGTAGGAACGGTGAGCGTACAGGCATCATTCATCGGGTTTACCCCGCAGATTAAAGCGGATATTGTGATTTCGCCGGTGCGGGCAAAACAGGTCGATTTTCAGTTGCAGGAACAGCCCATTGCCTTGGACGAAATAGAAGTACACCCCGATTATTTTTTCAAGTTACCGGATGCTCCGCTCAGTACCCGCAGCCAATCCAATGAGGAAATTCGGCGCCTACCGGGCGGGTTTGAGGATGTGATCCGGGCGGTATCGATTCTACCGGGCGTGGCGCAAGTACAAGCCGGGCGAAATGATCTGATCATTCGGGGGGGTGCTCCCTCGGAAAATCTCTATCTTGTGGAAGGGATCGAAGTCCGCAATATCAATCACTTCGGTACGCCGGGGGCAAGCGGGGGTCCCCTCAGCTATATCAATTTGGATTTTGTTCAAGAGACCACCTTTTCCACGGGGGGTTTTGGGGTGCAATACGGTGACCGGCTCTCCTCGGTGCTTTCGCTTGATCTCCGCGAAGGGCGTCGAGACCGGTTGGGTGGCAAAGCGACGATCTCTGCTACGCAATTTGGGCTAAATCTGGAAGCACCCTTGAGTGAAAAGAGTACCTATCTGTTCTCAGCACGGCGAAGCTATCTGGATTTTATTTTCAAAGCAAACGGCTTTAGTTTTGTGCCGGAATATTGGGATTTTTTGGGTAAAATCGATTATGACCTCAATCCGCAGAGCAAAATCACCGCATTGGGGATTCTGGCGTTGGATGATGTGAAATATTTTAATGATGATGCCGATGACCGCTTTGAAAATTCGCGAGTGATGGGAAGTGACCAAACCCAACTGGTGAGTGGTATCAACTGGCGGCATGTGTTCCGCCGGGGATTTTCCAATTTGACGCTAAGCCAGACCTACGTGAAGTATGATGTAGTCCAGCGGGACTCCTTGCTAAATGATGTGTTCCGCAACAATGCCCTCGAACATGAAATCGCCTTGAGCGGAAATTACACGGTTGAATTATCGCGCCAACTTGAGATGGCCGTAGGAGCGCAGGGTAAGATGGTCCGGGTGGAAAATGACATCAAAATTCCGGGATACGAAACCTATTTTGGTGAATTTTTCAGTGTGGATGGGGTATTCGATACAACGGCATTTAAGGGGGCCGTTTATGCTCAGCTTACGCCGCGAATCGGTAAATTACGGGCAACTGCCGGTATCCGGGTAGATTATCTTGACCTACTGGAGGTGCACCCACTTGCGATTTCACCCCGTTTTTCTGCTACTTACGCCTTGACGCCCGTGACCAATCTTAATTTTAGTGTGGGGCAATACCGGCAGGCTCCGGCGTATGTCTGGTTGATGATGAATCCGGCAAACCGGAACTTAAAACCGGCTGGGACAAACCAATTTATTCTGGGATTTGATCATCTATTGCGGGCAGATACAAAAATCAGCCTTGAAGGTTACTACAAGCATTATTTGGATTATGCCACCAGTGTAGATCGACCGTATTTGGTGATGGTCAATACCGGCGCCGGGTTTGGGGGTAGTGATGATGGCTTTGCCGCCTTTGGGTTCGATGATCTGGTGAGTGAGGGCACGGGGCAGGCATACGGGGTTGAAGTGTTCTTGCAAAAGAAGCTCTCGGAAATTCCGTGTTACGGCATTTTAAGCCTGACGTACAATCGTGCCGATTTTACTGCCTTGGATGGTGTCGAACGCCCCAGCAGTTTCGATCAACGGTGGATTTTCAATGTGGGCGGGGGTTACGTGTTTAACGAAAAATGGGAATTTGCATTGAAATTCCGGTTAGCTACCGGACGTCCTTATACCCCCTTTGACGTGGATGGCACCCAATCGGTGGAGCATTACAATTCTGAACGGTTGGATACATACCACAGCCTAGATTTACGGCTAGACCGGCGCTGGCTATTTGACCGTTCTGTTCTGATTACCTACCTTGATATCCAAAATGTATATAACCACCCAGAAGACAACCCGCCCCGTTGGAATGCCCGCGAACAACGGGTAGAAGTGGATGAATCTATCGGTGTTCTCCCCTCGGTGGGTATTAGCTGGGGATTTTAGTATTATTTGCAACTATTGGAGAGGGTTTTAATGAAAAAATGGGGTTTTATCGTCACTTTAGTGCTATTCACATCAATAAGTTATGCCCAGACCCAAATGAAGGTGGAAGACGCTATCCGCATTGGTTTGGAACACAATTACGAGATTCAGATTGCCCGTAACACGGCTGCTATCAGCGATTATAATACCGGTAAAGGTACTGCCGGATTTTTACCCTCCGTGGAATTCTCCGCTAATTACACCGTAACCCAATCCGGTGAGGAGGGGAATTCCTCCCAAAGTTTAGATGAATCCACCACCCGGCGACTCAGTGCGCGGGTGAACCTCAATTGGACGGTATTTGATGGTTTTCGGATGTTTATCAACCGGGATCGCTATCGATCTTTAGCACAACAAAGTGAATATCAATTACGCGCTACCATTGAGAATATGGTTGTAGCGATCTCTCGCGCCTATTTTGATCTGGTACAGCAGAGCCAACTACTGGAAGTTGCCCAAAGTTCGCTGGCAATTTCGCAGGAGCGGCTGGATAAGATCACCCTACGCAATGCGTTAGGGGGGGCATCCACGAGTGAGGTATTGCAGGCACAAGTGGCACTAAATGCGGATCAAACGGCGGTTTGGAATCAGGAACTCCAAGTGGAAATTGCCCGTAAAAACCTAAATGTGCTGCTGGGACGGCATCCACAAACACCCGTTATGGTTGAGAATGAAATTGAGGTGCCGGTACTCAATTTGACACTTGCACAACTGCTGGAACGGGCGACAGCACGCAATAGTTCCTTGCAAATTGCCCGGCAAGGGTTGCAGGTGGCGCGGCACGATGCCGGTTTGGCTGCATCCACCTTCTACCCGCGACTGTCGTTCAGCGGCGGTTATACCTATACGGATTTTTCACTTGTGAGTGATGAACTACCGGTGGATACGGAAACCACCACCAATGACCTCAGTGTGGGGCTGGTATTGTCCTACACCATTTTTAATGGTTTTCAACACAAAATCGATTGGCAAAATGCGAAAATACAAGCCCGTAATGCCGAAATGAATCTGATGGATGTGGAAAATCAACTGCAAAACTTGGTGGAGCAGACCTATGATGCTTATCAAACACGGATTGATATTGTCTCGTTAGAAACAGAAAATGTAGCGGTTGCCCGCCGAAATTTGCAGTTGGTGCAAGACCGGTATGAACTGGGGACGGTTTCCGCACTGGATTTTCGGGATGCCCAAGTCAGTTTGAGCCGGGCACAAACAGCATTGATTGGTGCCCGTTATCAAGCGCGAATGACCTATCTGGAGTTGGAGCAACTCACCGGCAACATCACCTTTGACTAGGAGGGGGGACAAGTCGTATCTATGTTAGCCGTCTTACAATCTCTGGAAGCTCGTTGGCTAGAGTTTGGGCTTTTGGCGTTTACCTCGCTGTTTACCATGATTAATCCGCTAGGGATCATTCCGGTTTATACGACTCTGACCACCAATCTATCGGGTAAACAGGCGCACCGGGTGGCACTGAAAGCAGTACTTACCGCCCTGATCATTCTGGTACTGTTTGCGTTGACGGGTAAATTTATTTTTGATTTTTTCTCGATTTCGGTCAATAGCTTAAAGATTGTGGGTGGGGTGATTTTTTTTATGACCGGTTATGATATGCTTCAAGCACGTCTGAGCCGCACCAAAGATGATGGAGAAAGTCACGCCGATTATGCCAGTGATATTGCCATCACCCCTTTGGCGATCCCAATTACCTGTGGTCCGGGAGCCATTACGATGGTGATCATCTTGATGAAAGAGAGTGTACAGATCGAACAAAAAATCCTCCTTTTTTCGGCGATTTTCGCGGTTCTACTGGTGACCTATCTGCTTTTACTGAGTGCACGGAGAGTCATACAATTTTTGGGTGAGAGCGGCAACAAAGTGATGTTGCGGATCATGGGCTTAATCGTCATGGTGATTTCTGTGGAATTCTTTTTTGCCGGTTTAAAACCCATTCTCCGGGATATTCTGATGATTCATCCCTAAACCGTGATCAGAAATCGCTTATATTAAGGGCAAAAGATCAGAATAGCGCGAAAAGACTTTTTTTCATACCGGCGTGAAACACTTTTATAGCAAACGTTTCATAGGTATTCTTCAGGGCTGCGGAAATCGGCATGTGGTTGACATTTTTTGGAAAATATGTTATATTCGCAATGTGTTTGCCAGATTTGCGGATATTTGAAAGATTGATCTGGTTAGCGAGCATCGAACTGTTTTAACAGTTTAAGTCGTTGATTTTGAAGGGTTTACAATGTTTTAGTGCCGGTATTGATTCCTCAAACGATTTAATTCATCATTTTCACTACGGTATGCCATCAGATGCTCTCGGAAAGTTTACTCGAAAAATGCGCTTGTCCCAAATGTCATGAGTCTTTGCGCTATGATGTCGATCCGGCGGATGAGACGAGCGGCACGTTGACGTGCCCGGATTGTCGTTTGAAATATACAGTTGTCGATGATATTCCAAACCTGTTGGTAGAAGAGGCGGAATCGTTTTGAGGGCACGGAAAGGAGTTTGATCGTGTTTGAATTTGAACAAGAACCCGTCTGGTATCAGGCGTTAGAACTGGCAGATCATTTGACCTTGTTGGCAAATTCAGTCTCCAAACAAGACCAAGCGGCGCTCGGGGAGCCTATCCGGCGGTTTGGCATTGCTTTGGCTACAGATATTGCCGCAGCCTGTGGGGTAAGCGACCCCCCGCGCGAGAGCAAGTATTATTACCAGATTGCCGAGGCGAATGTTTATAAGCTGGCAACGTTGATCAAAATTATGCTTCGCCGTGAATATCTGACGCTGGAACAATATCACAATGTAAGCCAGCAATTGGAGGATATTGCCGCCGCGCTGGTGCGGTTGTATGACCGCAATCGCCTTGAAAATTAGCTTCTCCTGCAGGTGTTGGAATTCATTTATGTCTTCTAAACACACAAAGGGTGGAGCTTGATTAATGAAGGGCACTAACATCTTTTTCTGGGCGATTCTTCTAAGCGCGCTGAGCCATGCGGTAAGTTTTGCGGAAATCCGCATCATTGAGGCGAACTCAAACCGTCTTTTAATCGACTACCGTCCTGAAACGGTAACGTTTCAGGAGCAATTTATCGAAGGAACGCGTTATCACGTTCCTTTTTTTACAGAAGGCGAACTTTCTGCTGTTTATGGCGAACCGCAACTACCGGCACAGCGGATCAATGTCGCCATCCCCCCGAACAGCGATGTCACGGTACAGATCGTTGACATCCAAACCCACCAACGTACCGGTATTCGCATCCCCCCGGCCGGTGCAAACCCCATTGAACCCAATCCGGCAATTTACCAAACGGATCATCTCTTTCCGGCACAATGGCTTACTTCGGCTGTTTCCGTGTTCCGGCAACAACACTTTGCCAAAATTCTGCTGTTCCCCGTGCGTTACCATCCGATGACCGAACGGGCGGTACTGCTAGACCGGATGACGTTTGAAATCCGTTTTCAAGGAGCAGATCGGATGGAAAGCCATGTTACCAAATCCGATCCGGCATACGAAGCGGTATATCGCTCGATGTTCCTCAATTATGAGCAAGGTAAAGCGTGGCGAACCCTCCCCCCAACCCCCTTACGGCAGAATGACGACCCGTTTAGCGAAGGGGTAGAATGGTTCAAAATTCATATCACAAAGACGGGTATGATCAAATTGACCTATGATCTGCTGGATGCGGCGGGTGTGCCGGTAAATAGCCTTGTGCCTCAAACGTTACGTATTTATTACGGCGGAGGGCGTGTCTTACCGGAGGATTTGCTGGCGACACCCCCAGAATTTCAACAAATACCGGTTCGTGTGATTGGCGATGCAGATAATTCCTTCGACCCGGGCGATGCGCTCATCTTCTGGGGAGAAGCCGTTGATGGCTTTGCAGTCAACCCCCAACGAGAATTAGAGCATTATGATCATCGCTATGCCAATGAAAATGCGTACTGGTTGACCTACGGTGTGACCGACCAACGCTTGCAAATGGATGAACGGTTGACCACGGAACCGGTACAATTCACAGACATCACGGCTACACCGATGGTACGTCATTGGGAAGAAAACGCTGAGTTTTTGCCCCAGCTTTGGGGACGAGAGCACCTCTGGTGGGCGTGGCATTATATTCCGCAACGTCTCCGTGGTGGTGAGGGTGTCCCGGATACCTCGTATTTTACCCTCGATATTAATCACCCAGACCCGGCACAGGTAGCAACTTTGAATCTAAAAATGTATGGTATGCGGGATCGGAAAGTCTCCACCAGTGTGACCCATCATATTTTTGTCTATCTGAATGATGCTCTACTCGGCGAGCGTGAATGGGTGACAACCGGATCGGGATATTCCGGTGTATTAAGCACCATGCCAAATCCTGAGTTCCCAATCCCGGCAGGTGTGCTGCGGGATGGCGCTAACCAGTTGCGGATCGTTCATCCCCATGATATTGTGCCTCAGTCCAACCCGGATAACCAGTATATCGATTATTTTCAACTCTATTATAACCAGCAATTGCGTGCCCGTGATAATCAGTTGCACTTTTGGAGTCCTGCGGATGTAACCGGTGCGGTACGCTATCGCCTATCTGGATGGGATACTGACGAGGTAGATATTTATGAGATTCGTTCTGCTTTTGAGGTGGTTAAGGTTCTTCCGAACGTGAACAGTGGTGGCATCATTGAATTTTACGCCGACAATGATCAGCCGTACGATAAGCAATATTTATTGCTCACCCCAGATCAATATCACATACCGACAATTGAAGCGGTAGAACGGGTTAGTCTCGCCAATTTACGGCAGGAGCCAACCGGAGCCGGAGAAACAAGTTATCTAATCATCAGCTACCCGGATTTTGTAGGTAACGTACAGCCGTTGGTGGAGAACTGTTTGGCTGATAAATACAGTGTGGTACTCGCTACACTGGATGATGTTTACAATGAGTTCAGTTGGGGCTTGCCGGATGTAACGGCGATTCGAAATTTCGTCCGCTACGCTTACGATCACTGGGAAAACCGCCCACCAGAATACGTGCTGTTGGTCGGCGATGGTGACTATGATTTTCGAGGTTTTACCGGACAGGATCAGGCAGAAATGCCGCCGTATTATGAAAATGACGAATTTGATTTAGAAGATATTGTACCTGTTGATGATTGGTTTGTTTCCGTCAGTGGGGATGACCCCGATCTGGCGATTGGACGAATTCCGGCGAGTAGCCGGGGTGAAGTGGATATTATCGTAGATAAGATTGTGCAGTATCGTCGGAATCCCGAGTATGGGCTGTGGCGAAATACGATAATCATGGCGGCAGATGATGAGTCTGAAAAAGAGGAAGAAGACCCCATTGGGTTGCGTCACGTGCAGGATACCGAAAAAATGGTGGCGAACCCATCAGATCAAATTCGGGTCGTACCCTACCTGCTGGATAAACAAAAAATTTATATGACGGAATACAATCTGGCGCCCGGTGGCACTAAACCGGATGCCAGTGCCGCCCTAATCGAGGCCTGGAACGCCGGAGGCTTGGTGGTCAACTGGATTGGACACGGCAACTATGAAGTGTGGGCGCACGAACGACTCTTTCACGGGTCTGATGTGACAAAATTGCGAAATGGGTATCGTCTGCCGGTGATGTCTTCATTTTCCTGCGATGTGGGACGTTTTGATGGTCAAGATTGTATGGCGGAAAAGCTCCTTCGTGCCAGTCAGGGTGGTGCCGTTGGGTGTGTTGCCAGTGCTCGTTTAGCCACTTCAAATGCCAATTACCAACTCAATAAAAATTTCTATGCCGCGTTGTTTAGTGAGGTTCGCGAGGTGGGTAAAGCGCTGTTGACCGGTAAAGAAAATACCGGAGGAAATGACCGTAACAAAAAACGATACATGTATTTTGGTGATCCTTCCATGCCTTTGGGGATGGTACGCTCCTTTATTTCTTTACATGATTTAGCAGGTCGCACATTTGCCAAAGGGGATACTGTCGTACTGCGGGGTACGATCAATGACTTTTCCAATTTTGACGGCACGGTGTCGATTCTCGTCCGTGATACCGCAATTGAAAAAGAATACGCCAATATCCACAATCAGAGCCGTACGGTCACATACACCCTGCCGGGTCAACGGATTTATCAGGGGGATGTAGAGGTCATCAATGGGGAATTTGAAGCGCCATTTATTGTGCCCATGAATGCGCGTTCTGGAGAGTTGGGGCGAATCACGGTTTATGCTTGGGATGAGGTCAACCGGTTAGAAGCTGCGGGGTATGCCGATTCCGTGCATTTTGCCGGATTTAACCCGCATACCCCGGCGGATACCACAGGTCCGGATGTCGTGCTGTATTATCAAGGTCGCCCGTTGGGACCAGGTGAAGCGCTACCCGCCGGTGCCACTTTAGCTGCGGTGCTCTCAGATATACACGGTATCAACATGACCGGAGAAGAGGGACGGCAGATTGCCTTGCGTTTTGATGACCAAGGTTGGATCGATGTATCATCTGACTTTCGTTACGATCTCAATAGCTTCCAGCAGGGTACGGTCTCATTTACCCTTGACCCCACGCTGGAAGAAGGGCGGCACCAACTGATGTTTCGCGTCTCAGATAATTTTGGTAATGTCACCGAAACTCATTTTGATATTCGGGTGAGCGCGGATGTGGCGTTGGATGTGAGCCATGTTTACAACTATCCCAACCCGTTTGAAGATGAGACACAGTTTGTCGGTTTGCTCCACAGCAATGAGGTCTTAAATACCGAAATTCTTATCCAAATTTTTACGGTTGCCGGGCGTAAGATTCGGGAAATCCATACGACGTACCGTGCGGATGAATTCCCCACGTGGGATGGCCGGGATGATGATGGAGATGAAGTTGCCAACGGTACATACATCTATAAATTTATCGTCACCACAAGTGGCGGTGAACAAGTGGAAAAAATCGGCAAAGCCGTCGTGCTACGGTGAAAAGACGAAGGATGAAGGCGGAAGGATGAAGGCGGAAGGATGAAGGCGGAAGGATGAAGGCGGAAGGATGAAGGCGGAAGGATGAAGGA
>RFFQ01000047.1 GCA_003697105.1 Gemmatimonadota bacterium
GGCTTAACGATTGAACCGGTTGCGTTCATTGTGGTGAGTCATGGCAAACCCACCCTGTTACCCCTCGCACAAACAGAAGCCACGTTAAGTAAAGTCATCGACCTTGTGCCGGATGTGTTGGGTAAATTAGCCAATCTGGGAGGTAAAACCACAGATCAATCCGAACCGGCGGTTGATACCGATTTTGATGAAGATACCATTGGTGCGTAATTTGTTTTTACCAGCCACTTTCCAGTTGATGTGTTTTAGATCGATTGAAAGTGGCTGTTTTACATTCATTTCGATACCACTTTGAACGTATGAGAACACTTGGGATTGATTACGGGGAAACGCGCATCGGGATTGCCATTAGTGACCCGATGAAACTGTTCGCGCAGGGGTTGGATACGCTCACACCCACCGGAAAAAAAGACTTGTGGCGGTCATTTTTTGCCATTTTCGATGAGTATTCGGATATCGATCAGGTGGTGGTCGGCTTCCCCTACAATATGGATGGTACCACCGGCACGATGGGGGAAAAAGTAACGGAGTTTATCGATCAGTTTAAGCGCCGTTTTCCAAAAATTCCGGTTGTTTGCTGGGATGAGCGCCTCACAAGTCAAGCTGCCGAGCGAACCATGCGTGAGGCAAATCGTAAAACCAAAGGTCGCAAACACGAAATTGATAAACTGGCGGCTATCTTTATCCTGCAAAGTTATTTAGATGCCCAACGTTGAGACCATTATGAAGTTTTTTGTTACAGGCGGTAGCGGATTTTTAGGGCACCATTTGGTACAAAAATTAGTCGAACAACGCCTACCGGTGGTGGGTAGTTTTTTTCAACATGCCATACCGGTGGACTCGCTGAAGCAAGTGCGGGTGGATGTCACCGATCCAAAAGCAGTGTCCGCGGCAATCCACGCTGCGGAACCCGATGTGATTGTCCATTGTGCCGCACTCGCACAGCCGGATTTCTGCGAGAAACACCCGGAGCGAGCTCGTGCCGTTAATCTGGAAGGGACTCGCCATGTACTGGCCGCCGCCAAAGCCGCCCAATTGCGGTTTGTCTATTTATCATCTGATCTAGTCTTTGATGGTGAAAAAGGGTACTACACAGAAGATGACCCGCTACCTCCGCCGCAAAACGTCTATGTGGAAACTAAGCAGCGTGCCGAACGCTTAACCTTAGCATACGAAAACGGTTTGGTGATTCGTCCCGCACTCATGTACGGCTTTGACGGTGTAAGACCCGGACGAAATTTTTTTGAGATCATGTTTCAGCGTTTTCAACGCGGCGAAGCGGTAAAGTTGTTTGTAGATCAATACCGTACCCCCTCTCAAGTACGAAATTTGGCGGACGTGATTATCGAACTCGCCCAAACCCGCGAGACCGGCATATTGCATGCGGGTGGCGCCGAACGCATCTCACGTTACGAGATGGGCATCCGAACATGCAAAATCTTTGGGTTTGACACGGCATTGGCAGTCCCCACCCGTATGGCGGATATTCAACTGGCGGCAAGTCGACCCCGGGACTGCTCTTTGGATACAACTCGGGTACAACAGATTTTACGACAAACCCATTTGATGACGGTCACCCGCGGACTCCAAGATTTGAAATCAATATTTCCTTATTCTGTGGCGTCTTAACCTTGATCTTTCGATGAATAATTTAGCTGCCCGTGTTATCAGTGGGGTCATATTTGTTCCATTCTTTATTTGGCTTATTCGAACGGGGGAATATTTATTTCTCGGCTTTGTTATCGCGCTGGTTGGTGTCGGGTTGGTTGAATTTTATGGATTTACGGAAGCTAAAGGTGCTAAACCGAACCGCATTTTAGGACTTTTCTGTGCCACGATGCTCTGTTTGGGGGCATTTTTCCGTATCGATGATATTTTCTCATTGATTCTGACCGCATTTATATTTATAATTCCGGCGGAAAAAGTTTTCCGTCAAGAATCCAACAATGCTCTTTTTGATATTGGAGCCACCTTAACAGGTGTCTTATTTGTGGGTTGGCTCGGGTCGTATTTAATCCGGCTGCGGGAGTTCACCCCGGCGATAGGTTATAGTTATCAAGTCGGTGCGGACGCGGTCTTGTTATGTGTTCTGGTAACATGGGCATGTGACACATTCGCATATTTTACCGGTAAATATATGGGACGCCACCCGCTCAATAAAATTAGCCCTAAAAAAACATGGGAAGGCGCCATCGGTGGTTTGGTTTTTGCCGTTTTAGCGGCATTAGCCACTCAATTTTGGGGGTTTTCCAGCTTAAATGCGCATTTGACATGGTGGAACTTGGTTATCATTGGGCTTATTGGCGGGATATTTGGCCCGGTTGGCGATCTGACCGAATCCATATTTAAACGCGATGCTAATATTAAAGAATCGGCGACATTTATTCCCGGTCATGGGGGAGTTTTAGACCGGTTTGACAGCATGCTTTTTACTACGCCGTTCATTTTTTATTACTTAAAGTTTTTTGTGTTTCCTTTCGTTGACTAAAGGAGGAGCAACCGGTGTTTCCGACAGACGAAATCAAAGCGAAAGTTGCCCAACTACCTGAAGACGAGCGTAAAAAGCACGAAGAGGTGTTAATGCACGCTGATATTATTGCCGCAGACCTATATATTTATAACCAAGAGTTGATGGATAAGGCAGTAGCAGAGCACAAAGTAGTGGCAATGGCCGGTCATTTGATCAAACGGGCAAATCAGTTATTTAAAACCAAAATCCCAGAAGGGATGGACCCGAAAATTGCCGTCGGTTACTTCAAAGAAGCACTTAACGTTCATATTGGCAAGGGTCAAAAAATTTTCTAACCCTGAAACACAGGTGGTAAAATGTCTCAACAACGGACGCCAATTATTGCCGGCAATTGGAAGATGAATAAGACCGCCTCCGAAGCGGCAGAACTGGCAAAGACGCTGGTTCAACTAGACCGGAAACCAAATCGGGAAATTTTACTATGCCCGGCGTTTACTGCTTTACCGGCGGTTTATGCCCACATAAAGGATACTGAGATTCAATTGGGTGCGCAAAATTTGCATTGGGAAAAACGCGGCGCCTATACCGGGGAAATTTCGGCAGAAATGCTGATCGATTGCGGCTGTACCTATGTCATCATTGGTCATTCCGAACGACGGCAGTATTTTGGCGAAACAAATGAAACCGTCAATAAACGGATAAATGCCGCATTAAACGCCGGTTTGAAGCCGATTGTCTGCGTCGGTGAATCCTTAACTGAACGAGAATCTGGTCAAACCGAACAGGTTGTGGCGGATCATATTCGGGGGGGGCTGGCAGGATTGTCTGAAGCCCAACTTGCTCACGTGGTCATTGCCTACGAACCTGTTTGGGCAATTGGTACCGGCAAAACGGCTACCCCTGATCAGGCGAATGCAGTTCACGCCTATATTCGTCAGATACTTACAGACATGTACAATTCAGCGGTCGCCCAGACCATCCGTATCCAGTACGGTGGAAGCGTGAAACCCACGAATGTGAATGAACTGATGGCACAACCCGATATTGATGGCGCGCTGGTGGGCGGTGCCAGCCTTGAAGCGGAATCATTTATCAACATCATCAATTTTGAATAGGAGGACAGTTTTAGGAATGACCTTATTAATTATTCTTCACGTATTGATCTCTTTAGCCCTTATTTTGGTGATCTTGCTTCAATCCGGGAAAGGTGGCGGGCTGGCAGGGACATTTGGCGGCGGCGAAAGCGCAACGGTGTTTGGCAGCCGCGGAGCTACCACCGCTCTTACTAAAGCCACCACCGGTCTTGCGATTGCGTTTATGCTGGTGGCGATGATTATCACCTGGGTTTCGGGTCTCAACAGCGAGAGCAAAAGTGTATTAAAAGAGCGGTTGCAAAGTCAGGGCGTGACCGGTACTCAGGCACCACAGCCCTTCCAACCCGTGAGCCAACCCCAACCCACCCCCGCTCAAACACCGGCGGCTCAACCGGATGTACCTTCCACTCCCGATGCTCAAGCCACACCGGCTCCGGCAGAACAACCTGCTGAAACAGAGGCATCTGGTGAGGGGAATAACACGGGAAATTAGTACATACCCTCCATGCTTATGAAAAAGCCTTACGACCTTCAATCGTGAGGCTTTTTTTGTACTATTTGGTATAGGTTTCTATTGGCACAATGGCTAAATCGACATCACACTGGAAAATCCAACTTCACGAAATCATTTTTGAAGCTGATACACCTGCCGGAAAAACGTTCGACATTGTATTGATCATCACCATTTTGCTGAGTGTGTTGGCGGTAATGCTGGAAAGCATCGCTGAAATTCGGCAAAGCTATGGTCGCCCGTTACGGGTTATGGAATGGGGTTTTACTCTGCTGTTCACTGTGGAATACGTGTTACGGTTACTATGCGTGGGGCGTCCGTGGAAATATGCCTTTAGTTTTTACGGGATAGTTGATTTTCTGGCGGTGATTCCCACCTATTTCAGTTTGATTGTACCCGGCACACATTACCTATTGACCATCCGTATCCTTCGTATTTTGCGAGTCTTTCGGGTTTTAAAACTGGTCTCTTATTTGGAGGAAGCCCATATTTTGACGAAGGCGCTCCGTTCCAGCCGGCGCAAAATTACCGTCTTCATTTATACGGTTCTAATTCTCGTCATATTAGTGGGATCAATCATGTACGTTATTGAAGGTGAAGCCCATGGTTTTACCAGCATTCCCCGTAGTATTTATTGGGCGATTGTCACCGTGACAACTGTCGGGTATGGAGATATTTCTCCCCAAACCAGTATGGGACAAATGTTGGCGGCGGTGTTGATGATTTTGGGATATGGTATTATCGCCGTGCCCACCGGTATTGTCACGGTTGAACTCGCCCACGCTTCTGGACCCCCGATTTCCACCCAAGCTTGCCAGCAGTGTAATTGGGATCGCCATGATGCCGATGCTCGATTTTGCAAGCGTTGTGGAACCCCCCTATACGATAATGAAAAAAACGAGTCCTAAACCGGACTCGCTTTTAACATAACCACACCTAATTTATATACTGGAAACTGCCGGCAGGTTATTCGCTTTTTTCACCATAAACAGGGTGCGCAATTTTTTGGACGTATTCGGCAAAATCAAAGCCTTTAAAATTTGGGCTTTCTTCATTATGGCAAGCCTTACATGTTTCTTCTGTGGGGATTTTCAAACCGATGGACGCCCGAAGCGCATCCTTTTCCTCACCATCTTCCATTCCGGCAAGTTTTTTCTTATCTTTTAAGGCTTTTACATACTTACCCCCCGCTCCATGGCAGGATTCACAACTGACACCTTCCTCCATGCTGTATTTGGATTTAGAGCCTTCTGCCCCACCGAGCACTGCCGCATCCATACCATATCCGGTCACGTGACATTTTAAGCATTGCTCTGCTTTTTGGGGGTCTTCAATGCCCTTTTCGGCAGCAATCTTTTTGGCTTCTTCCCCACCAAGGGTTTCATACGCTTTAGCATGTCTTTCACCTGCCCAGATGTCGTAAGCGCTGAATGTGGCGCCTTTATCAGCTACCTTGCCGTTGTGGCACTTCTTACAACTCTCCGCACCCATGTATTCAACCGGAGAACTTTCCTCCGAATTCCCGTTTGGAATGGAGACGAACATCGCTCCTACCAGTACGCCTGCCAGCAACAAACCTGTAAATCGCTTCATTTTACCCTCCTTAGGTTGATGAAGTGAGTAGAAATACTGACGTTAATTGAGTATAACAAAACCATTGGCTACCTAGCCAGTTGGGAAAATTTACCATAAATAAAAAAAGCTGTCAATGTAATTCTCACGTCGGTACGGGTAATACTGTAAACTATAATGAACTTTTGTATAGAATATGGAACAAACACCTTGACATTACCTTCTCAAAATCGTAAATTTCAGAGTAAACCATCTATAACTTTGATATTGAACTCGTGATCTACCGGCGGTGAAAATCAGACATGCTCAAATTACGCATCAGCTATAAGATAATTATTGGCGTTGGGTTTATTACCAGTGTCGCCATCATCGTATTTTCGTATTTGATTTTACGCTCCCAATGCCAAGGTATGGTATCCCAACTGCGGTTAAGTGGGTATCAGTTGAGTGAAACAATCAAAAGTAGTACACGCCATGATATGTTGACCGCCGATCAGGAAAATGTCCACCGCACCATTGACCAAATTGGGATGCAAAAAGGGATCAATAAGGTTCGTATTTTCAATAAGATCGGCATGATCATGTATTCGTCCGATAAAGATGAAATTAATACGATGGTCGATAAAAACGCCGAAGCGTGTTATGTATGCCATGCGGCGGATCAGCCCTTAGAAAAGCTCTCTATCCCGGAACGGACACGAATATTTAAAGGGAATGATGGGCACCGAAGTTTAGGGATTATCAACCCTATTTATAACGAGCCTAGTTGTTGGCAGGGGGACTGCCATGCCCACCCGAAAGACCAAAAAGTATTGGGTGTATTGGATATTACCCTGTCATTAGAAGATACGGATCGCTTAATTGCTCTAAACCGGAAGCGGATGGTCATTTTCGGAATCGTCGTGCTCACCCTGGTGAGCGTTATATTATGGCGATTGGTTCAAAAATTAGTCGGTGAGCCGGTGAAAATGTTAGTTGAAGCCACAAAGGTGATTGCCAGTGGAAATCTCAATCACAAAATCAAAATTAATTCTCGTGATGAACTAGGAGACCTGGCACAGGCATTCAATGTGATGACAGAAAAACTAGTGGAAGCCCAACATCAGGTTTACCAGCAAGATAAGTTGGCGTCATTAGGGCGTTTAGCCGCCGGTGTGGCACACGAGATCAACAATCCGCTTACCGGAATCCTGACATACAGTAGTTTTTTGCTCAAACGGAGTGAACACTATCCTGAGATTAAAGACGATCTGGATGTTATTGTGCGGGAAACAAAACGATGCCGGGACATCGTTAAAGGCTTACTCGATTTTGCCCGACAAGTACCTTCCAAAAAAAGCCATCTCAATATTAATGACGTCATCTGCCATAGCCTTGATCTGCTGGAAAATCAACTGTTATTGCACCATATCCACGTCGAAAAAGAGCTTAGCCCCACCGTACCGGATATTATTGCCGACGCCAATCAGATGGAGCAAGTATTTATCAACCTGATTGTCAACGCGGCAGACGCCATCGGAGAACAAAAAAACGGTGTCCTCCGCATTAAAAGTGAAGCTCAGATGATCAATTTCCGAAATTATGTGAAAATTGACCTCAGTGATAATGGATGCGGTATGTCCGAAGACCAACTCTCCAAAATTTTTGAGCCTTTTTATACCACCAAAGGGCAAAAAGGAACAGGCTTAGGACTCGCTGTCGTCTGGGGAATTATGGAAAAACATGGGGGAAAAATCAAGGTTGAAAGCCAACCGGGGCAGGGCACCACTTTTACCTTGCTTTTTCCCGTCGATGGCGAACAATCATCACTTTGAACCAAATGGAGTAACTCTGCCTTCATGGGAAAACCATATGATATACTGATTATAGATGACGAAGAGGTGGTGGTCAATGCCACTATTAAAATTATGAGCCTCGAAGGGTTCACGGTGGATAGCGCCTTGGATGCCAAAACCGGTTTGGAAAAATTGGCAACACAGCAATATCGTCTTCTACTTACCGATTTAATGTTGCCCGATATGTCCGGCTATGAAGTTATCACGTACATGAAAGCAAAGGGAATACAAATTCCGATCATTCTGATTACCGGTTATGCGACACTCGATAATGCGGTTAAAGCCATGAAAATGGGGATTTTTGATTTTATTCCCAAACCCTTTGAAATTGAGGAACTGCTAGGTGTAACCCTGAGAGCCTGGCGCGTTCAAGCGGACGATATCCCTGCTGACCCACCGTGTCCCTCGCGGCGCTATTTGGGCAAACATGCTTGGGTAGATATCGATTCCGACGGTAGGGCGCATATCGGTGCTGCGGCACTCTTCCGAAAAACCGTAGGTACGATCAACCATATTCATTTCCCGGCAAGGGGTCAGGAGGTAAAACAAGGCGGGCAGTGTTTAAAATTCCAAACGGATGATACCTATCAGCATACCCTTTGGTCACCGCTCAGTGGTATCGTGATCGAGACAAATCATACGATTCAACAGCACCCCACTCGCCTAAAAGATGAAAATCCGTGGCTGGTTCAGCTTCTTCCCAGTAACATGGATGCTGAAATTAAACATTTGACGTTATGACCTGCATCATTGGGATTCATTTATATATACTACATTTTAGTCGTCATGGAGGCTATCATGGTTGCCCTAATTGTCATTTTATGTATCGTCGCTTTTATCACGGCGGATGTGCTCATCCGAGTGATACTGCAACGCCTCGCTGAAGCTAAATTACGCAAAGAGCGACAAGCGGCGTTGGAAACCGGTCTCCGCTTGGATTTTGCCGATGAAGCAAAAACACTGAAACGAGTGGAGGTGACCAACCCCAAAGCGAAAATTTTAGCAGTAGATGATGAAGAGGTTGTCCTCTCCAGTTTTCGGAAGATTCTAGTGCTTGCCGGATATTCTATTGATACTGTGGAAACCGGTCAGGAAGCTTTGATGCTGGTTCAACATCATGATTACGATTTCGTCTTCACCGACCTCAAAATGCCAGAGATGGATGGCGTCGAGGTGGTCAAGGGGGTCAAACACCTCCGCCCAGACATCGATGTGATCGTCATTACGGGCTACGCCACCATTGAAACCGCCGTCGAAACAATGAAATATGGCGCAATGGACTACGTCCAGAAACCTTTCACCGAAGATGAATTGGTCGATTTTGTCAATAAGACCTACATCCGGCGCCAAGACCGGTTGGAACGGCAAATCAAACCGAAAATCCATTTAGTGACACCTACCAGCGGTGAATCTCCTGACAAACACACCTTTAATGTCCCCGCCGGTATTTTCATCGCTCCCGAACATACTTGGGTCAGCATCCAGCTCAACGGGATGGCCCGCGTAGGGCTTGATGATTTTGCACAAAAAATCATCGGTGAAATTGATGACGTGAAACTCCCGAAAATCGATCAAGTTGTGAAGAAGGGAGAACCCCTGTTTACGATCAAACACCTTTCTAACTCGATTCAATTTTTTGCCCCGATTAGCGGAAAAGTAACCGCTATCAATACAGAATTGATAAGTGATATTGATGCCATCAAATACAAGCCGTACGCCGAGGGGTGGATTTGTAACATCGAACCGGAACGGCTAACCGAAGAATTGCCTTCCCTGAAAATTGGTGCAGATGCGCTCGCGTGGTATCAACAGGAAGTCGATACGTATATCGATTTAGTCAAAAAAATCAGTGATCCGGATGCGTTTTGGACCACAATTTCCAAAATGTTTTTTCAGCCAAAAACGGAGTCGGGAAAGGAGTGAGGTAAATGCACCCCCAAAGTAATAGCGAGGGTTACGCCATTTTAACCGACCTGACCAAGTGTATCGGCTGCGAAGCGTGTGTACAAGCTTGCAAAACGATCAACGAACTACCACCGGCAGAACATCCTTCTAAACTATCTGCGACCACCTGGACATACATTGATCGTCGGGAGGGTGTGAACATCCGCCGGCAGTGCCTGCACTGTCTTGATCCGGCCTGTGCCTCTGTCTGTCCGGTGGCGGCATTACATAAAACTGAGACTGGGGCGGTGATATACGATTTCAACCGGTGTATCGGATGCCGCTACTGTCTGTTAGCCTGTCCGTTTGAAATTCCCAAATATGAGTGGGATAAAGCGTTGCCGCGGGTGCAAAAGTGCATCCTTTGCTATGAAAAACGGGTATCCAAAGGCGAAGAACCGGCATGTACCGCCATCTGTCCCACCGGGGCGACCCTTTTCGGCAAACGTAACGAACTTCTCGATGTTGCTCGCCAACGGATCAAAGATCATCCTGAAATATACGTGAATCATATCTACGGTGTGGCAGAAGCGGGCGGCACATCCGTGCTGTACCTCTCTGATGTACCCTTCGAGCAGTTAGGGTTTAAAACCGCGCAAACCACCCCCTACCCCCAACTAACATGGAATATCTTACGCCATATCCCCACCGTCGTTAGTGTGGGGGGTGTCGGTATGTTGGGCACCTGGTGGATTATCCATCGACGGATGCTGATCGAAAAGGTCAATAACGGCGAACTCTCCGAGGAAGAAGCTTTCGGAAAGCGAGGTGAAACCCCATGAAGATAAAAATTACCTTTTGGCGGGTTATCGCTCTGCTGATTTTACTTGCTGGATTGTACGCTACTTTTCTGCGCTTCACGCGCGGTTTGGGGGCGGTAACGAACCTTTCGGATCAATTCCCGTGGGGCTTATGGATTGGTTTTGATGTATTGGTCGGGGTGGGGTTAGCCGCCGGGGGGTTCACGATTGCCGCTATCGTTCATATTTTCAATATCGAAACATACGAGTCGATTAGTCGCCCCACCTTATTGACGGCGTTTTTGGGCTATTTGTTGGTTGCAACTGCTATTATGTTCGATATTGGGCAACCGCATCGAATTTGGCATCCAATCATCATGTGGAATCCGCATTCCGTGATGTTTGAAGTCGCGTGGTGTGTCACCCTTTATCTGACCGTCCTGGCACTGGAATTTAGCCCGATTGTCTTTGAAAAATTCAATCTCAACGTTCCGCTGAAAGTGATGCGAACCATTTATTTGCCGTTGGTTATTTTAGGAGTATTGCTTTCCATGCTCCACCAATCCTCACTCGGTACCGTATATGTGATTGTCCCGGATAAACTCTACGGGTTGTGGTATTCGCCGATGTTGCCGATTTTCTTCTTTATTTCAGCCATCTCGGTGGGACTCGCAATGACGATCTTTGAGTCATTCCTTAGTTACCGTGCCTTTGGTAAACGCCTCGAATTAAATATCCTAGTGGGGTTAGCACGGGTGTTAGTGGTTATCTTAGCCGTTTACCTGATCCTCAAGTTTCAGGATTTACGCTTACGGGGCAATCTACCGCTTGTCTTTCAACTCACTGAGGAAAGTGTTCTCTTTTGGGGTGAGATCGGCTTAGGCGTGTTCTTACCGATGATCCTGTTGTTTATTCCCCAAGTACGAGTAAAACGGGCAGGCTTATTTTTCTCCGCACTATTGGTGATAATGGGCTTCATCCTGAATCGACTCAACGTGAGCATTACCGGCATGTTACACAATGAAACATACTTTCCCAAATGGACTGAAGTCGCCATCACCCTAAGTTTTGTCACGGTTGGTTTCATCGTATTTGCTTTAGCGGTGAAATATCTGGATATTTTCCCAACGGAAGAAATCGACCCGCATAATCCCCCGCCACTGGAACAGATAGGGCTTTCGGGTCGCGTCATTCTAGGCATGTGGGGAGTCGTGCTCGCTGGATTTATCATCTATGGTCTGGCTAAAGATAACCGGCTCGAACACCCGGTTGAAGCTGCCGCCATTGAACGCAAAACCGACCCGCTGCGTGAACTCGAATTTACTAATTTGCCAGCAGACATCGTCTATGACAAAAGTGATATGGGAACTGTGACATTCAGTCATGAGACACATCTATTGTTGGTAGATAACCCCCAGTGCCAGCCATGCCACCCCAAGTTGTATGACTATAACATTACCCCCAAACAGCAGACCCCGCTGGTGGGTGACGTTATGCACGAATCTCAATCCTGCGGGCACTGCCATAACGGTACGATGGCGTTCAGCATCGAGGAAGAATGTACGCTATGTCATGTAGAGTAATCGATATAAATATATTTATGTAACATGATGATATTAAAAATGTTAATACGTGTAACACACCAACATCAAAACCTGTTTTGGATGATTTCTAATCAAAAAACCTTGACTTTAACGAGTTCATGATATATTATTCAAGCAATAAGCGGAGTTGAAACTCCACTAATTGGAGTGTCAATTTAAGTAGGGTGTGTCGTTCATTTATCCGGCTTTATAATACCTTGTATGCCACACCATCCCTACTTGAAGATTGTTACGTTCTAGACCGGTCTTTTCCTGCGTTGAACGGTACCTTCAACGTGTTACGTTCTCTCATTTTTCATGTTAAGGAAGGTGAGTCATGATCTTTAAACGTACGATTTTGTTCGTGGCTGTGATGGCATTAACCCTGTTCATCTGGCTTTCCGGATGTACGGATAAGTATCCTACGGAAGAGGAAAAACAAGATCAGGTCGCGATGTCCAGTTGTACGACGTGCCACTTGAATGAAACGGTGCTCAAGGAGTTCGTTGGTAGTGATTTAGTACCTCCTCCCGGTTCTGGCGAAGGCTGAGGTGGTTCAGTGTCGGGGGTCCCGGCATGGAAGACAATTTTTGTGAATGCTGACTTTTTGGAAACCGTGCATGGCAGTATGGCGTGTGAAGACTGTCACGCCGGTAATCCAAAGAGCTTCACTCTGGAAGGCGCCCACGAAGGGCTGATCGCCCTGCCCAGTGAAAATGCCGTGGCGAGTTGCGGTGGCTGTCACGCTGATGTGACCGAGAAGTTTGCCACCAGCTTGCATTATAACCAAGAAGGTTATTTTCACTGGTTTGAGGAACGAGCCGGTTACGACCTGGCAAGTGATGCCCACAAATTACAGGAATTTGGCGCAGAATGCGGTAGCTGCCATACCTCCTGCGGGGATTGCCATATCGGACGTCCCAAATCGAATGGCGGCGGGTTAGGCAATGGCGGCCATCTGTTTCAGGGGACGCCAAGCATGACCGACAACTGTACCGCCTGCCACGGCTCACGCGTGGGTGAAGAGTACACCGGTGCGCATACCAGTCAAGGCATTAAAGCGGATGTGCATTACATCCCCAATGCCAAACGGTGCGAATTCTGCCACAGCGGGGCGGAAATGCACGGTGACGGCAATATCTATGTGGATCGCTATGATGCGGATATGGTACATGCCGTTAAGTGCGAGGATTGCCATGAGTCAGCGCGTAATGCCAACTTTTACCACACCGTGCACTGGGCAGGTGGAGAGTCCAGTGGTAATAAGTTGCAATGCCAGGTTTGCCATTCCCAGTCCTACAAGAACTGTAACGGCTGCCATGTGGGTGGCGATGGTATCACTGGTTCATCCTATCTGACCTTTGAAATTGGTCGGAATTATATGAAGAGTGAACGCCATGATTTTGATTACATGGTAGTTCGCCATATCCCAATTGCACCGGATACCTACGCCGAATGGGGGGAATCGGATTTAGCCAACTATACGGCACATCCCACGTGGAAGCTCGCTACACCGCATAATATCCAGCGGTGGACCGAACAAACCACGGTTGAAGAAGGCGAATCCTGCGGCAGTTCCTGCCATGATAGTGACATTTATCTGCGCGAAAGTGACATCGAGCTGTATAACGCCAGCGGTTACGAAGAACTGGAACGCATCGCCAACCAACCGGTGTTTATGGATTAGTTTACCCGACCTCGCGGGAACGCCTTTCGCGAGGTCTATTTTATTTATCTTTATCATTATACGGTGCTACCTAATTTCATTTCGTTTAACCATATATTTATTTATATCTAATATTTTAGGAGGTTTTCATGTTGTCCAAAAAATTATTTCTGGTGCTAATATTAACGTTTACGCTAAGCATGTTTATGTTGGGGTGTGATGATGATGACAATGGGAGTGGCGATACCGTCGATGAAACGGCACTGCTGTTAGCCGCCGGTGATGCCTATTTTGGTAGCTACCTGACCACTGCTGGGGAAAGCCCCAACATCTCCATCACAGAACTCTACGGGTTGCTCACGGATACCGATACCACAAATGATCCGTATCTTCTGGATTTTCGTTCGGAAAGCGATTTTAACGCGGGGCATATCAACGGGGCGGTGCACATGTCTTTGTCAGAATTACCGGACGCCGTGGATACATTGCCGACAGACAAAACGATTGTTACGATCTGCTATATGGGGCAAACCGCCAGCCACGCGGCGGCATTTATCAATTTGATTGCCCAAGACCCAGACTATTCCGGCTTACATGCGCGTAATTTACTGTTTGGGATGAGTGCGGTCGGTACGCCATCCGGACCGTACATCCAGAATTGGGTCAATACCATTGCCACGGATGAATGGGTTGATCAATTGGAGACCACTCCCCACACCGCAACCCAAACCTATGATCTGCCGACCATCAATACGGGGGAAAACACCCTGGCAGAAATTCTGAAAGCACGTTGGACGGAATATCTGACAAGCAATGGGAATTGGGCAAACCTGACCAACACCGCAGACGTTTTTGTAAACAATAGTAATTATTTTATTATCAACTATTGGCCCCAAAGTGAGTATGAAAATCCGGGACACATTCCAGGTGCCTATTGCTTTCCACCCAAAACGTCAATCCAATCGGATGCGGATCTGAACAAACTGCCATTGGATCAAGACATTATTGTTTATTGCTACACAGGACAAACATCTGCCCAATTAGCGGCATATCTGCGGTTATTGGGCTACAAAGCCTGGAGTCTGGCATGGGGCGTCAATGGGTTTGCCTATCATGCCTTAGATGGCATTGGGCACCAATACAGTCCTCCGGTAGATGACCATTCTGCCATTTTGTGGACACCTTAACCGTTTCATTTCGCAACTCCGGGGTCTGGATACCCCCAGACTCCGGTTTTTTCAAGGCGGTGAATCATGATGAAAAAGATTATCAGTTTGATATGCCTGTTGTTGATAGTTGGTCTTTGGACTCAAGGCTGGAGCCAAACGTGGGAAACACGCGGGAAACTTACGACTGCGATTTACGCGTTTGAAGATTCGATTCAGCACCAGCGGGTTTACGAAACTGTACGGTTTGAAGCAAAACATGACAAATTCCGGTTTAACTTTGCCGGACGTGCCATGATGGATATGAATTCCGACGATGAAACCGACGATGAGCGGTTGCTCAAGGCGCACAGTGCCTCTATTTCGGGGGATGGGCTGTTCAATGGTCTGTTGGATTTCACGGTGGGACGGCAGTTTTTGCACCCCGGCTTGGTGTTTGGCAGTCTGGATGGGGTGAATCTGGTTTGGCATCCCATGGAAAAGTTGGATTGGCAGATGTACGGTGGGGTAGAAAGCCACCTCTACCGGAGCTTTAAAATCTACAACAGTGATGATGCCACCGTTTACGGAACTGCCCTGCGCTACCGTGATGTGTTCAACTCCACCATTCAATTGGTCTATTTCAATAAAAGTACCGCGGATGAAACCCAATGGGAAATCGCCGGAGTGAATCTCAATAATCGCTCTCTGTCGTGGTTGAATCTCTCATTGCAAGCCCATAACGATCTGGTCAATGAGCGCCTACACCGGTTGTACGGGCAAGTCCGTCTCATCCCCTCAGAGCGCTACAATCTGGTTTTCCGGTACAAACAGCAATACCCGCAAGTTTACGGGGATTCATTCTTTAAAATTTTTGATATTAAACAATATGAGCAACTGAGTTTTGGCGCAAATTACTTTATCACCGCTAAATACGCGCTCATGGCGGATTATCAGATGGTCAGTTTAGCTGATGGGGAAGGCAATGCCAATCGATTGTATATCACCCTTAGTGATTTGAACGGGTCAATCGGGTTCATCTATGAAAGCGGGGATTTGGGTGATGAAACGGGATTTTTGTTTGATTATGGCTATGATGTCACGGAGAAGTTAACCGTATCCGCGAGTGTGGACTTCTCGCGGTATCGTCTGGAAGAGGTTTATGATTACGAACGCCAAGTTGGAAATGCGTTTAAGCTGGCGTATAAATTCAGCAACAATCTGCGGGCAGATGTCGAATATCAATTTTTGAACAATTATGTGAAATACGAAGACCATCGACTTTTAGCTCACATCCATTTTATGTGGTAAAGAAGGTGAACCCATGAAAAAACTTATCTATCTTGGAATTTGTGTCCTTTGGGGGATGGGGAGTGTGGCTGCCGCTACCGAAGCCTCGTTTTCACATAAGCTCCATACCGGCATGGGGTTAGGTTGTGAGACGTGTCATGATGCCGCCTTCACTAGCGAAACATCTGCAGATGATCTCATTCCCAATTTTGATGAGGTCTGCTTGATGTGCCATGAAGCCAGCGATATTGCAAAAACCCAATTTGAGCCTGTTGCCTTCAAAGCCGATTTCCCGCATAAGAGTCACGCCACCAGCGCAGAGGATTGCATGACCTGCCACCAAGGAATTGACCAAAAAGAGGCGACAGATGGCACATATCATCTGCCAACAGGGCAAACGTGCAACGGTTGCCATGCCGGTGCCGACGTTGCCGAGCAAAAAGATGATTGTTACCAATGCCATAATCTGGAGATGGTGCTGATGCCAGCAAATCACACTGTTGGTTGGAAAAATGGGCACGGTATGACCGTCCACATGGAGACCGCGGCCTCCTGCGGACACTGCCATAATACCGAAACCTATTGCACCAATTGTCATCAGGGAGATAATCTGGATGCCACAGTTCATCCACTAAATTACCGCAAAACACACGGGATTCGTGCCAAAGGGAATCAGGATAATTGCCAAACGTGCCATCAGGAACAAGCCTTTTGTGTGGATTGTCATCGCTCGGAAATGGTTATCCCCTCCAACCATACGTACGCTAACTGGGTTAGTGCTGAAGGTGGGCGTCATGCTAAATCGGCACAGTATGACCTCGATAGGTGTATGAGTTGCCATAACGATGCCTACACCGAATCCGTTTGTATGGGATGTCATGCCACACCATCAGAGGATTAAGGAAATCATTCCATCATGCGAAATACCCTGATTTTCTCCATAGGACTTCTTATATATTTCGCCGCATTGAGCTGGGCACAGGTGGATGATGACGAGTGCCTGATGTGCCATAGTGATGACAGTGACCCGGCGCTGTACGTGGATGTAAATCAATTTATTGATACCGTACACGAGGGGTTTAGCTGTACGGATTGTCACAGCGATATTGAGGAAATTCCCCATGCTGAAGAGGTCGCCCCAGCAAATTGCGGTTTTTGCCATGACGACGTCGTAACGGCATTTCAGGAGAGTTATCACGGGCAGGTATTGGCACAAGGTGATAAAAACGCCCCGACCTGCGGCAGTTGCCATAATCATCACCGGATTCTACCGGCAAGCCATCTCAACGCCCCAACCCATCCCCTAAAAACGGGTGTGATGTGCGGGCAGTGCCATAAACAAGATGGTTCGGATTGGATTCATCGGGAGGCGAATACCGGTGGTAAGGTCAATTGTATTACTTGCCACACCGCCCATGAGGTACAACCAGCAAGCCATCCGCAATCGACGATCAACAGCCGGAAAATGACCCAAACGTGCCGGAAGTGCCATACCCAATTGGAAGAACTCCATGCTGGGAAGGTTCGGGCGGAGGTCTTTCAACGTCCGGTGGATGAAATACCCGCCTGCACCACCTGTCACCAGCCCCATGCCAGCGCGAAATCAACGGATTTAGCAACTGAAACCTGTTTGGCATGTCATGGCGAGGGGGCGGATTCTACGCTGTATGTCAACCATGAACAACTCAATGAATCCATTCATTGCAACTTTGATTGTATTGATTGCCACACGTCCATTACCACGTTGCCCCATGCTGAGAAGCTTCCAGATGCCGATTGTAGCTTTTGCCATGAGGATGCGGTCGCGGATTATGAGATCAGTATTCATGCAGAAGGACGCCGAGCCGGACTAGAAGCCGCAACATGTACCGATTGTCACGGAGCGCACGATATTCAAGCGTGCGAGGAGACCAGTGCCCAAGCCAACCGGATGAATTTATCTGAAACATGTGGGCGTTGCCACTCCCGCCCGGAGGTCATCGCCCTTTTTCACCGGAAAGGTAGCGACCCCATTGAAAATTATAAACAGGGCGTTCATGGTAAAAAACTGGCAGATGATCCTTCTGCCACCGTAGCTACCTGTATTGATTGTCATGGTAGCCATAAAATTTTGCCGTCAACGAATCCGGAGTCATCATTTAACATTTTAAACATCTCGAAAACATGCGGGAAATGCCATAAAGAGGAAAGTGCTGAATATACGGAAAGTATCCACTGGGAGGCGCTCTCTTTCGGACATTATGAATCTCCAACGTGTAATGATTGTCATGGGGAGCACAATATTATTTCCCCGGAGGCAGAGTACGCGGTAACCCACCCGACACTGGTTTCCACAGAATTGTGCGCCAAGTGCCATTCCAACGAGCTGATCATGTCCCGGTTTGGGCTGGACCCTACCCGGTTTAATTCCTATATGAAAACGTACCATGGTCTGGCGATTTTGAAAGGTTCACCGGATGCTGCCAACTGTACCAGTTGCCATGAAGTACATGCCATCCGGGCAGCGAGTGATACATTGTCCAGTGTGCATCCTCGTAATCTGAATGAAACGTGCGGGAAATGTCATGAGAATGTGACGGCCAATTTCACCCAAATTGAGATGCACCCCCGCGATCAAAAATCGCGGAATCCGGTCGCTTATCTGATTAAAATCATCTATTTCTGGCTGATTGGTCTGACCATCGGTGGAATGGTCCTTCATAATCTTATCATCTTTTTGTATTACGTGGTGAATAAATGGCGTAAAGAACGGAGTCAACGACTGGTTCAACGGTTTCACCTAATTGATGTGATCAACCATTTACTGCTTATCGTGAGTTTTACCGTACTGGTGGTGACCGGCTTTGCGCTCAAATTTCCCGAAGATTTATGGGTAAAAGCACTGGTACTCCTGGGCTTGACCGAGCCGATCCGTGCATCATTACACCGAATGGCGGCGGTGATCCTTGTGATCAGTGCCATCAGCCAAGCCCTCTATTTTATCCTGCACCCCAGAGGACGACACGATTTGCGGGCACTGCGCCCAACGATTAATGATCTAACCGGATTCTTCAAAAACATGATGTACTACTTGCGCTTGCGCAAAGATAAACCCAAATTCGACCGGTACGATTATACCGAAAAAGCCGAATATCTAGCACTGATTTGGGGGACTGCTGTGATGGCAATCACCGGATTTATCCTCTGGTTTCCGGCAATTTTTATGGCATATCTGCCCAGTTGGGCGTTTGAAGTGAGTGAAGTCGTCCATTATTATGAAGCATGGTTGGCAACACTGGCGATCCTCATTTGGCACGGCTTTTTTGTCTTTCTACACCCCGAAAAATATCCGTTAAGTTTAACGTGGATTGATGGCAAAATCACTGAAGACGAGTTTGAGCATCATCATGCCTTAGAAGCTGAGCGATTAAAAGCGAAAGAGACGAAAGAATCCGAATGATGAGATACATCTTAACTGGAGATGAAGACTGTTTTATGTGCCACGCTGACCCGGAATTGGTTACCGAACGAGATAGGCAGGAAATCTCATTACCCGTAGATTCAAAACATTAGGTATTGAAAGCCCGTTTTGGTCTGAAATAAAAGCGCCCACCGGCGTACACCACGCTTCGGAATATTATTCAGGGTGTCAATAAGATGTTGAATAATGAGACGATGAATGCCGGCAGCGAGTTGAAAACCTATTTCATCGGTGGGGTTTGAGGGAGGTTTTCCTTTTTGGTTGGGTACGGTTTTATTCTGTTCATTGAGAGCAGTTCGCAACCGGCATAACTACGATTATTTTGATTATCTATGTAATGTTGTTCGTGTATGGTTTAGGTGATGTTTTTTCAAGGTGTGACTTTTATCAAGGAGGGTGTGTGATGAAATGGCTGTTGCCTAGCATATTCGGTGGTTGAGCGGATTGAAAACCGGAGACATTTATGAGTCTCCGGTTTTTTAGTTAAAGTGTACACAAATAAATGACTTAGTAAATTTTTATTATTATAAACTCTTTGAATAGGAAAGGTAGTGGGAATGAGCGAAAAAAAAGTAAAGAAACCCCGCAACTGGAAAAAAATTGGGCTGATATCGGGTGCGGGGCTGGTGTTATTCGTGCTGTTGTTTGCCGGTTCGGTGCATTATACTTCTAAACCGTCGTTTTGCCGGACCTGCCATTACATGGAATCCTTTTATCAGAGTTGGAAAGAGTCTTCTCATAGCAATGTCACGTGTACAGATTGTCACTATCCACCAGGACTAAAGTACAAACTTCGGGGCAAAATGGAAGGGTTAGTGCAAGTGGTCAAGTACACAACCCATGCCTACCGGAAATCCAAACCGTGGGCAGAAATCCCTGATGAAAGTTGTTTGCGTTCCGGCTGCCACCAGCGGCAGTTACTGGAAGGAAAGGGAGAAGAAGAGTTCAAAGGGGTTCATTTTAGCCATAAACCCCACCTAACCCAGCTCCGGCGCGGTAAAAAACTGCGTTGTACCAGTTGCCATTCCCAAATTGTTCAAGGATCACACATGGTGGTGACGGAAAACACCTGTTTTGTCTGCCACTTTAAGAAAGGGGAAAAATACGAGGAACATAGTGAATGCCGGTTATGCCATACCGATGCGCGCATGTTGGCAAACTCGCAGGCAGGCACCCTCCGCTATGACCATACAATGGTCATCGAAAACAAAATGAACTGTCAGGAATGCCATAGCGAGACCATTTCCGGTGACGGCGCCGTACTTAAAGAACAATGTTTTGTCTGTCACTTTGAAAATGAACGGCTCGCCCGCTTTAACGATACGGATTTTCTACATAAAACCCACATCACCGACCACAAAGTTGAGTGTTTCCAATGCCATTTGCCGATTGAACATAAAATTTCCCACCGGGATATTGAGGCCGTGTCGGATTGTAAAACCTGCCATGAGCACACACACGTCCCTCAAAAAGATTTGCTAGCAGGTATTGGAGGAAAAGGTGTGGAATCCAAACCAAACCCGATGTTTGAAATCGGGTTGAATTGCCGGGGGTGTCATATTTTACACGGATATTCCACTAACGAACTGGAAGAAGTCACCTACAAAGCCGATCCGCAAGCATGTGAGAAGTGTCATGGTAAAGGGTTCGGAAATTTGATGAAACAATGGGAAACCATCACCGAAGCCAAAATCAACCGGTTAGAAAAATGGTACCAAACCGTTCGCACCAAGACCCGCACAGGGGATCGACAAACCGAGATCGATGAACTTCTGGCGGCCGCTGAATTTAATATTGATCTAGTTAAGCAAGGCAAAAGTGTCCATAATGTGAGCTATGCCGACGCCCTGTTAAACACGGCGTATGACAATATGAGCACCGCTTTGCAACTTGCCGGATCCACCTACCAATTACCGGCATCATTTAAGGAAACCTCCCAAAAAGTGCCATCAGATTGTGCCGCGTGCCATGCTAGTCTGCCAGTGAATGAGGTCAACATTTGGGGAATTTCATTCTCCCATGAGCGCCACGTGGTAAAACACGACTTACCCTGCCAAAAATGTCACTCCAACATGAGACAGCACGGTGAATTGATTCTCAACCGGAAAAAGTGTTTGAATTGCCATCACCAAGAACAAAAGGAAAAAACTTGCAAGGATTGCCATGAAGAAGCCGACGCCTTCTTCTACGGAACCACAACACTCGTCGCAGATGCGGAACCCGACCTGATGGCAGAGGTGCTGGACTGCTATTCTTGCCATTCTGGGAAAGGCGGTAAAATTGTTCGTCCCAGCGGGCAAACCTGTATCGATTGCCATGACGATGGATATGACGAACTGCTCGAAGAGTGGCAAGGGAACATCCAAACCCTATTGAGTGAAATCACAACACTGCGGAAACAGGTTAATGTGAAGGCGCTCAACGAATCACAGAAAAAACAATTAACCCGCATCGATCAGAAAATTGCGGCAGTAGATCAAGATGGAAGTTCCGGAATGCACAACTATTTTCTGATCGATTCCATGCTCACCCAAGTCAAGGAGGAATTGCAAGCATTACAACCCAGCAGCTAATTTCCCGCTAAGACCCATACTGGGCGATATTTCAGCGAGCCATCATTCTTTTGAGGGAGCCGAATACCGCTGATACGGTGACAGTGGGTTTGTGGAGAACTCCTGTCACCGTATCACAACGGTTTCAGCGCACGACCGATCACCATCCCGCTCAGGATGGGTGTTGAAGACCTACCCAACCATCATCAAGCCAGGAGGTGACTTTTAGATGAAGCAATCGCTTATGAAATTGCCCGAACCTTTTATCCGGCTGTTACTTGTTTTTATTGTTTTTGTAGGTTTTACGGTAGTCACCTGGGCATATGTCATCCCGCCATCCCTGAAGGATCGCGCCTACCATAAATCAACAACTATTGAACGCGAGATGGCAAAACCGATTTCCTATGCCGGCTCGAGTATCTGTTTTGATTGCCATGAAGACACGTATGACACAAAAAGATCGGGAGCCCATTTGAATCTCTCTTGCGAAACGTGTCATGGGCCTTCGTGGTTACATTCAGAAGACCCCCTTGAAGTGACACCAGAAGTACCCCGCGACCGACAAGGTTGCGCCCGCTGTCATGAGTACGATACCGCCCGTCCAACGGGTTTTCCGCAGGTCAATGTGGCAGCGCACAATCCCGATGACCCATGCATTTCGTGCCACAACCCACATGATCCCGAACCATTAGTTACACCAGAAGAATGTGAATCGTGCCATGCCGAAATTGCCCGAACCAAAGCCGTCTCTCCTCACTCCTCCCTTGAATGTGTGACCTGTCATGAAACGCCAGAAGCGCATAAAATTACCCCTCGGGTGGTTCGACCCTCTAAACCCAACGCCAGAAGCGCCTGCGGTCAGTGCCATGCAGAAAATGCCGAGAATCCCAAAGCCCCCAAAATTAACATAACCACGCACGAAGAAAAATATGTGTGTTGGCAGTGTCACTATCCCCATATGCCGGAGGTGAACTAATGGATCGACGAAATTTTTTAGGAAAGTTTACCGCCAGTGTCATTGCGTCTGGCGGTATTATCGGATGGTTGTTAAGCGGCTCTAAAGCCAAAGCCGCAACGCCGGAAGGATACAACCCCCAAGACCATTACTACGGAATGGGAATCAATATTGACCAGTGCATCGGCTGTGGGCAGTGCATGGAAGCCTGTCGCACAGAAAATCATGTACCGACTGATTTCTTCTGCCGAACATGGGTGGAACGGTACACCTTCAAAACCGATGGGGAAGTGCTGGTAGAGAACATCGCCCATAATCCCGAAGCGATCACCGAAAAAGATATTTTACGGAGTTTTTTCGTCCCCAAATTGTGTAATCAGTGTGAAAACGCTCCCTGTGTTCAGGTTTGCCCCGTAGAAGCCACTTTTAAAACAGAAGATGGCGTCATCCTTGTGGATGAAAATCGCTGCATCGGCTGCCGTTATTGCGTCCAAGCGTGCCCATACGGTGCCCGTTATATTCATCCGGAGAAACATGTCGCTGATAAATGTACGTTCTGCTACCATCGGATAACAAAAGGGTTATTGCCCGCTTGTGTGGAAGTTTGCCCCACCCAAGCCCGTGTCTTTGGTGATATGAAAAAAGGTGCAAGTCCATTGGCTCGGTTACGCCGGATGTTTAAAACCCACGTGCTAAAACCGGGTTTGAATACACAACCCAAAGTTTTTTACGCCAATCTTGATGGAGAAGTCAGATGAATCCAGCCCATACCGAAAAATTTGCCGAATTATTGAAGCAAGTCTCAGGGTATATCTATCCCAACGAGATTGAAATCTACTGGTCAGTTTTGATCGTGGTTTACCCCTTTGTCACAGGGCTTGTTGCCGGCGCATTCATCTTAGCCTCGTTAGTGAAAGTGTTTAACATTAAAGAAGTTCAACCCACGTATCGCCTCTCCTTACTGACCGCTCTGGCATTTTTACTGGTTGCCCCCTTACCGTTACTCATGCATTTGGGGCATCCGAGCCGGTTTTACGAAATTCTGCTAACCCCCAACCCCACATCTGCCATGGCAATGTTTGGCTTTGTTTACGCCTGGTATTTAATGGTCGTCCTACTCTTGGAAATCTGGTTCGTGTACCGTAAAGATATGGTCCGGTGGGCGGAAACCGCCAAATTCCCGCTCAATTGGGTTTACCGCGTGCTGACACTATTCTCCAAAGATACCTCGGAGAGCACCCTTGCCTTTGATCAAAAAGCCGTAAAAGTTATCAC
>RFFQ01000048.1 GCA_003697105.1 Gemmatimonadota bacterium
ACAATGGGCAATGGATAGGGAAAATCCAGGAAACGTAAGGATGAATGATTCCATAGGGGCGAATAATCATTCGCCCCTACAGAAGGATGAACCATGGCGCATCTAACCGAAAACGCCATCGAACAGATGGCATTGGAACAATTGCAAACGCTGGGTTGGCAGATCGCCTTCGGGCCGGACATCGCCCCGGATGGGGATCGACCGGAACGGGAGACCTACGGCGAGGTGGTGCTGAAAAAACGGCTGCGGGAGGCGCTGGCGCGCATCAATCCTACCCTGCCGGAGGCGGCCATCGAGGAGGCTTTACGCCAGGTGCTCACCCCGGATAGCCCGGCGCTGATCGAAAACAACCGCCGGTTCCACCGCATGCTTACCGATGGGGTGGATGTCTCTTGGATGGGGCCGGAAGGGGAGCGGCACGGCAAGGTGTGGCTGCTCGACCTTGAGAACCCGGAGAACAACGACTGGCTTGCGGTCAATCAGTTCACCGTGATCGAGAACAAGCGCGAGCGCAGGCCGGATATCGTGCTCTTTATCAACGGCCTGCCGCTGGTGGTCATCGAGCTGAAGAACCCGGGGGCCGAACAGGCCACGCTGCTGACGGCGTTCAAGCAGTTGCAAACATACAAGCAAGATATCCCGTCGCTCTTTGCGTACAACGAAGTACTGGTGCTCTCCGACGGCATGCAGGCGCGCTTCGGCACGCTGACGTCCGGCTGGGACCGGTTTATGCCCTGGCGTATGATTGACGGCACCGATCTCTACCGGGAGCCGGGCAACGAAAAGCAGAGCGAAGGCATGCTGCAGCCCGGCATGGAGACCCTGATCCGCGGCGTGTTCGAGCCGCGGCGCTTCCTGGACTACGTGATCAACTTCATCACCTTCGAGCAGGCGGAGGAGGGCACGGCGGGCATCGCCAAGAAGGCGGCGGGGTATCACCAGTACCACGCGGTCAACCAGGCGCTTCGTTCCACACTGCTTGCCTGCGGCATCGAGGCGGATGCGCAAGCGCTCTACGCACGGTTTCAGGAGGCCGAGGCAGCCGATCCCTTTGCGGTTCGCGAGCCGGAAGCCGCGTACCATGCGCAGCTCGGCGACCGGCGAGCCGGTGTCATCTGGCATACGCAGGGCTCGGGCAAGAGCCTCTCCATGGTCTTTTACGCCGGCAAGGTGATCCGTCATCCGGCCATGCAAAATCCCACCATCGTTGTTATCACCGACCGCAACGACCTGGACAACCAGCTCTTCGGTACCTTTGCGGCGAACCGGCGGGTGCTGCGGCAAACGCCGGTGCAGGCGGAAAGCCGTGCGCATTTGCAGGAGCTGTTGCAGGTGGCCTCCGGCGGTGTGATTTTCACGACGATCCAAAAGTTTTTTCCTCAGAACACGGGCGATGCCTATCCGCTGCTTTCTGAGCGCAGCAACATCGTGGTGATTGCCGACGAGGCGCACCGCAGCCAGTACGACTTCATCGACGGCTTCGCCCGCCACATGCGCGACGCCCTGCCCAACGCCTCGTTCATCGGCTTCACCGGCACGCCCATCGAGAAGGAGGACAGGAACACCCGCGCGGTCTTCGGCGACTACATCTCCATCTACGACATCCAGCGCGCCGTCGAGGACGGCGCGACCGTGCCCATCTACTACGAGAGTCGCCTTGCCAGGATCGAGCTCGATGAGGCAGAGAAGCCGCGCTTGGACGAAGCGTTCGAGGAGATCGCCGAGGCCGAGGAGGATGCACTCCGGCGCGAGCGGATGAAGAGCAAGTGGGCGTCTCTGGAAGCCCTGGTGGGCGCCGAGAAGCGTATCCGGCTCGTTGCGGAAGACCTGGTGGCTCACTGGGAGCGGCGGCGTGAGGCGATGCTGGGCAAGAGCCTGATCGTCTGCATGAGCCGCCGCATCTGCGTGGAGATGTCCAAGGCCATCACTGCGCTTCGCCCAGACTGGCACAGCGACGACGACGCCAAGGGCAGGATCAAGGTGGTGATGACCGGCTCGGCGTCCGATCCGCCCGACTGGCAGCCGCACGTGCGCAACAAGCAGCGGCGAGATTTCCTGGCACGGCGCTTGAAGGATCCCGAAGACGAGCTGGAACTGGTGATCGTGCGCGATATGTGGCTCACGGGGTTCGACGCGCCGCCGCTGCACACGATGTACATCGATAAGCCCATGAGCGGCCACAACCTGATGCAGGCCATCGCCCGCGTAAACCGCGTGTTTCGCGACAAGCCCGGCGGGTTGGTCGTGGACTATCTGGGCATCGCCGACTCACTCAAGAAAGCTCTTGCGGTCTACGCAGACAGCGGCGGCCGGGGCAAGGCCGCCATCGACCAGGCCGAGGCGGTGGCGGTCATGAAGGAGAAGTACGAGGTGGTCTGCGGCATCCTGCACGGATTCGACTACCGGCGGCTGCTTGTCGCTGCCCCAGAAACCCGCCTGCAGGGCATCGCCGAGGCGATGGACTTCATTCTGGCGCAGGCGGACGGCAAGAAGCGCTACCTCCAGGCCGTGGCGGCGCTCTCCAAGGCCTTTGCCCTGGCGGTGCCGCACGAGGAGGCGCTCGCCATCCGCGACGCGGTGGGCCTTTTCCAGGAGATCAGGGCATCCCTGATCAAGGCCACGGTGAGTTCGGCGAAGCGCACGCCGGAGGAGATCGAGGCGGCGGTGCGGCAACTTGTTTCGGAGGCGGTCTCCGGCCGCGAGGTGGTGGACATCTTATCCGCGGCGGGTCTAGATAAGCCAGATATCTCCATCCTTTCTGATGAGTTCCTCGCGGAAGTCCGGGCGATTCCTCAGAAGAACCTGGCTGTCGAGACACTGAAAAGGCTCCTTGAGGACGAAATACGGGTGCGCCTGCGCAAGAACGTTGTGCAATCGCGCGCCTTCTCGGAGCTACTGGAGCAGGCGCTCATTAAGTATCACAACCGCGCCATCGAGGCGGCGCAAGTGATCGAAGAACTCATCGCCATTGCCAAGCAGATGCGGGAGGCCGCGCAGCGCGGCGAGACGCTCGGGCTGTCTGAAGACGAAGCGGCCTTCTACGATGTGCTGGCTTCCAATGACAGCGCGGTGCAGGTCCTGGGGGACGAGATGCTCAAGAAGATCGCCCAGGAGTTGGTGGAACGGGTGCGCAGGAGTGTCTCGGTGGATTGGAGCAAACGGGAGAATGCCCGGGCGCAGCTTCGGGTGCTGGTCAAACGCATTCTGCGCAAGTACGGCTATCCGCCGGACAAACAGGAGCAGGCCACCGAGCTTGTCTTGGAACAGACGGAGGTTCTGTGCGAGGACTGGGTGACGGCGTGAGAGCGGCTGGTCGCAAGCTCTCGTCTTCCTTAAGCGATCTCTTCCCGAATCTCAGCTATCCCGGGGTCGCGGCGCTCGACCGGGCTGATTTCGTGCGGGCGGGTGAAACCCTGTACGCACGCATGAACGGTTCTGCCGCTATCAAGGGCATCTTGACAACCCAAGCATTTTCCCATTTCATCTGGCTCATGTCTCAGCCGAGCATGTGGCATCCCTCTCTCCTCGCTTGAACATCCTGCACCACGGTCTGGATGACGATCTGGTGATGCTGCGAGAAGAGGGCTAGAGTTCAAAAGAAAGGAATTCATAATGAAAACCATTGTTGTACTCGGTGCCGGATTAGTCGGCAAAGCGATGGCGCTGGATTTGGCACACGATTATGCCGTTACCGTCGCGGATATTAATCCGGTAAATTTGAAACCCTTACGCAATCAAAATATAAAAACGATTGAAATCGATCTCTCCCAACCGGAGAATATCAAGACGGTTGTTCAGGAGGCGGCGCTGGTGATTGGCGCAATACCGGGCTTTATGGGGTTTGATACGCTCAAAACCGTCATTGAAGCCGGCAAACCTATTGTGGATATTTCCTTTTTTGATGAAGACCCCTTTACGCTCGATCAACTCGCAAAAGAGAAAAATGTGACAGCAATTGTCGATTGTGGGGTTGCACCGGGCATGAGTAACGCTATTTTGGGCTATCATAACGCCCGGATGACTGTAAACCGGTTTGAATGCTACGTGGGCGGACTACCCCACGTGCGCACCCAACCCTATGAATACAAAGCCCCCTTTTCGCCACTGGATGTAATAGAAGAATACACCCGTCCCGCCCGATGGGTCGAACATGGAAAGCTGGTGACCCAACCGGCACTTTCTGAACCCGAATTAATGGAATTTGAAGGCATCGGCACGTTGGAAGCGTTCAACACGGACGGGTTGCGCTCCTTGCTAAAAACGATGAATATCCCTTACATGAAAGAAAAAACGTTACGCTACCCGGGACACCGCCGGTTGGTGGAAATTCTGCGCGAAACCGGCTTTTTCCGCAAGGATGAGATCGAAGTCCGCGGTACCCGCGTCCGCCCGCTCGATGTGACCGCCCAGTTGCTGTTTCCCATCTGGCAATTGCAACCGGAGGATGAAGAATTTACGGTGATGAAGGTTCGGCTAGAAGGGGAAGGCAAAATCCTTGAATACAACTTGCTAGACCGGTACGATCCGCTCACCCGGACCCGTTCAATGGCACGGACTACCGGCTATACTGCCACCGTCACGGCACGATTAGTCTTGGATGGACATTTTCAGCGCAAAGGAATTTCCCCCCCAGAATTCATCGGTACCGATGAAAACTGCTTCCAACGGCTGTTGGCAGGGCTGGCGGAACGCGGTGTTTATTACCACGTTACCACTCGTTGATCAGTGCCAATAGAGGTCTCCTTTCATCAAACCGACAATGGTACGGAGATGCTGGACATCCGCATAATGGCGGGCATCGGCAATTGCGTCGGAAGCATTCAAGTGGTATGCAACTACATCATAATGGGGATGGGGTTTGGGTTCATGTAGAACGACAAATAGGCGGTCGATCCACTGCTCGCGTTCAATTTCAGCTGGGTATTCAGGATTCAGCCACGCGGGATTGGGATGTGGGGAGGGTTTTCCGGCGACCGGATGCGCCACATATCGCTTTTCAAACAGCCACAATTGGGTGTAGCCCGCCGGAATTTTTTCGTACGCCTCCTGAAGGTCAAATTCCGGCGCGAGCAAATAGCTCCACCGGTGCTGGCGACGATTGGTCATATAAATGAAGGTGTAGCCATCTGAGCAAACACCGGCAACGTCAAATGGGGTCTGGGGGGGTTGAAGGATCGCTTCGATATAGGGGATGTACAATTCTGTTTTCGGCATGATTGCCTCCATCAATAAAGATCAGCATCACCCATTGTATAAAACCAGTTTGCCGTCATCCATTCTAAGGTAATATCGGGGCGGAAGGGTAACGCCACTAATTTATATTCGGTCTCTTCCCGGTGAAAACCGTGTCCGGTAAACACCGCTTCAAATTGGGGGTAATGGGGTGGTAGCCACGTTTCTAAGCGCTCACTACCAGCAATTCGGGCGGAATTTTCTATCCCCCGGAACAGCACCCGTAGCACTACGGCATCTGCCGGGTCAAACAGCCAATCCACAAGCAACCCATTTTTCTGGGCGGGATAATTCGCTCGGAAAATTGCCCATCCCAACAGTTCGCCTGTCGATTTTTCAAACACACCTATCGGTAAATACTCCACTACCGGACAGTCACAGTAGCGCCAATTTAAGTATGTCGCATCACGAATAATACCCAACCGGATATGATGTTGGACCCGGTTCCACAGGGTATCGGCACGGGCATCAAATCGATCTATTTTACGGATATCATAGCGCCGTTTTTGGGTTTTGAAGAAGAGGCGCTCCGGCAGGGAAAGCTGTTCCCCAGCCGGAATCCGCTTGACCATTGCCTGTACCTGATGGATAAATTGGTACGGGTACTTAAATCGTTTTTTAGCGATCCGGTACGCGCGGGAGTTGGGAAATCCGTAACAAAAGTGGTTCAATGGGCCCCGTGCCACACCGGCATAATCCACAAGCTGTTCAAATAACGGTTTTTTGGTCAGGCTTTTGCGATACTTCGGGTCAACCGCCGTGTCCACGATTTGGCTGGAGATAATCGTTTGCTCCTGATAACGGTAGCGAGCGCAAACCGTAGCATACTGTGCCGCCATTTTTCCATCGGGCGCTTGCGCGATGAGGGTTTGATTTCCAGCGGGATTTTCGCCAAACTTCCATTGCCAATGTGCCATAGTACGTTCCTGCTGGAAGACACGCCGGTACAATGCTACCAACTCCGCCTCATCGCCGGGACGGTACGGGCGCAAGGTGATACCACCCGCAATTTGCAAAGGATCATCTTGGAGAACAATTGACATAACTCCGAATCCAAATTTTGCTTGACAGAGTGATAAAATCTCGTTTAGAATGGCTCAATATGACCTTGTTTATCGACCTTGATTCAGGAAGCCCCCCCATGCAACTCATTGAAACCCTAACAGCTCCAGAAGCCACAATTCAGGCAAAACAACCGGTAGATGATGCCGCCACACTGGTACTTGAATTTTCCGGAAGTTTGAACACCATCACTACCGGGATTTTTTTTCTGGAAAACGCCGGGTTTTTCACCAGTTGGCTGAATCAAAAATTGAAAAAAACCGTAATCGATTTACGCCAAGTGGAGTATCTCAATTCCATGGCGATTGGGCATATCACCCAATATTGCATCGCGTTGGACAAAGAGCAGATCATTGTTGAGGTTGTGGTGATCAAGGGTTCAGAAGTCCATAGTATTTTGCAATTTTGCGGCTTTTTTGATCTGCCGGGAATTCGCCTTCAGGAAATGGAAGCCCTCCCTGAAACGCAACCTTAATCTGCATCCTTTACACACCGGAACCCAACCACAAAATCCCGATAATCCACTGGAACGCCCTGCCGGGATGCCACAATTGCCAAATGATAATTATTGAGATACGAGCCACCGCGCAATACTCGTAAGGGAGATTCCTCTAAAGGTATGTGTGGATTTCGGGTATCTGCTCGTTTCAGATAATCCGGTAGATAGGCATCCGCACACCACTCCCACAAATTTCCGGCTAAATCCTCCACCCCATACGGGCTGGCCCCTTTCGGAAACGTCCCCACCGGCGCAAGCCCCAGATACGTATCATCCACATCACTTGTGTTTGCCCGATCCGGTTCAAATGTACTGCCCCACGGGAAGAGTTGAATGTGGTCCCCGCGTGCCGCTTTTTCCCACTCTGCCTCGGTCGGTAAGCGCTTACCCGCCCACGCGGCAAAGGCTTGTGCCCCGGCAAACGTAACATACACCACCGGATAGTTTTCATATCCTTTTCGGACAACATATTCCGCGCCGGAAGGATAAATCCGGGTATAGGTTTTATCATATTTGATCAATTGATCAATCGTATCAGGCTTGACCGCATTGAGAAAACGGGCAAAATCCGCATTGGTAACTTCATATTTATCGATGTAAAACGCATCCACATATACCCGTTTCGCCGGTGTTTGGTTCGCAAACCATTCCCGCTGAAACGTCTCATCACGCGCCAACAGAGAATCAATTTGGTCTTCCCGTAAACCCATGGTAAACTCACCCGCCGGAATGTAGATCATCTCCACATCTGTTTTTTCGTCACCCTGCATCTCACGATGTCGCAATTGTTCCAAATCGATTTTGACTCGTGTCGTCTGCCCGGGTTCGACACGCACCATCTGGCTGTGAGCCGGATAATTCGCTTTATTCAGTTGCAAAAAATAAAGTCCCGGGACGATGTCCTGCAGTTGAAGTGGTGTTTCACCTTTGAGATGACCTTGAAACTGAACGGTTGCCCCAGAAGGTATCGACTCGATGACCACCTGACCGGGTTCAATTTTGGGGGACATTGTCCCCCGCCAGTAGATTAATCCCCCTACAACGAGGGCAAGAACAGCAATGGTGATTAGCACCTGTTTCATTCGTTTTTTCCATATTTAAGTTGTTGATGTTTCGTAAAGAGTAGGTTATAATAGTAGCCAGCGTTTTTCTGGATGTCAATAGGTATTCCACTAGGTATCAGCCTCTTCTGAAAGTTCTTACGATGCGTCACACTATTCTATCGGTCACCTTTAGCGGGTTTATCATTTTTCTGATTGTTTTACAAACCTTTCGATTATACGCTACCGTTCAAGACCTCAACCGGAACGCCATTCAAGAGGTGAAAACACATGCCTTTCTTTTGGGGAATTTGGCAGAAGAACTCTATCTTCAGGGTCGTTTTGAGGCATTAGAAAACCGGTTGAACGAAAGTTTAGAGAAAACAGCGGTCAGCGCCCTTTTTTTCGGCTCGAATATCTCCTTTTTAGATGACTTTAAAACCACGTATGGGGATTGGGGAGAAATATCACCGGAATTTTCACCGCATGATTCATTAGCAGTGGTTCATCCCCATCTGGTTCAAGCCGATTACTTTTATTTTGATTATCGTGAATCCAGCAATACCGGTATCTGGGTGAAGTTACCGGTCAATTATCGTCCGGTGGTTTATCAGGAACTTCGGTTTTTGTTCGGCGCCATCGTGTTCGGTTTAATTGTCATCGGCTTGATACAATTTTTTTTAGAACGGGTTGTCATCAAACCCGTCCGGCGCATCACCCAACAAATGAAGATAATGGCACAGGGTAAAGGTGACCTCACCCAACGGCTCGGCATTACCGCGAAAGGAGAAATTGGGGCACTGGCACACGCATTTGACCAGTTGATGGATCATTACCACCATCTGATTTCGGAAGTTATTCGCACTGCGGAGGAAGTGCGGATGGACATCACCAATTTAAGTGCAGTTAGCGAGGAGATTAACACGAGTTCCCAACAAATGGTGATAACCATCCAAGAGATTTCCGATGGGGCACAACACCAATCCGAACAAACCGGAAGTATTTTTAAGAGTTCTTCTGAAGTTGCCGGTGTTTCGGATCAAGTCTATCAGGCGGCAAAATCTGCCCAAGACGCCGCCACACTGGTGGCAGAAGCGGCACACAACAGCGAGCAGTCTATGGAAGAAATCAATAGCCGCATCAGCGAAATCTCTCACGTTTCCCGCCAAGCGGTAGGGATTGTGCAACACCTCAGCGAAAAAACGCGACGCATCCGGTTAATTGTCCGGACGATTGATGATATTTCACGCCAAGTGAATTTACTCGCACTCAACGCCGCCATTGAAGCCTCCCACGCCGGCGAGCACGGACGGGGATTCGCCGTGGTGGCAGAAGAAATTCGGCGATTAGCCTCCCAAACCGATGAGTCAACCCATGAAATTGCCCAACTTATTGAAGAAATTGAAGAAACCACACAAGAAACAGCAACCCAAACCGACCGCGTGACGGATCGCGTTGTCGCCGGTGAGCGGGTCATCCGCCGCAGTACGTCTATTTTGGAAACCATTGTTACCGAAGCGAAACGATCCACCACCTTAGTGCAATCCATTCGGCAACTCGCGTCAGAGCAAAAAGAGATTGTTCAAGCACTGGTCAATAATCTGGAAGAGATTTCCCGGGTGGCAGAAGTCAATGCGGCTAATTCCGAAGAAGTCTCTGCCGCCAGCGAACAACAAACCGCCTCGATGGAAGAAATTGCCGCGACCGTGCAAAGTGTGCTGGATCGGGTCAATGTGTTGACAGAATTGGTACAACGCTTTAAAATTACGTGAGGAACAAGAGGCGTCATCGATCCAAAAAACCCGTCTTTTCCGGTGAGAAGACGGGTTTTTTGTTGTGAGCATACCACCATTTTACGTTTACTGCAACAGCACCATCCGGCGGGTTTGGGAAAACTCACCCGCTTCCAAGCGATAAAAATAGATACCACTCGCGACCGGCTGCCCCTCATCCGTGGTGCCCTCCCAACTTACCGTGTATGACCCGGCGGTTTGGGACTGCTGAACTAACGTCCGCACCAACCGTCCACTACTATCGTATATCTTCACGCTGACCGGACTATCCTGCGGGAGTTGGTAGCGGATACTCGTCCGTGGGTTGAACGGGTTGGGCACGTTTTGAGATACAGCAAAATGAGCCGGTATCATGGTACTATTGGCAACTGGGGTTACTCCGGTGGAGGGGTCTTCCAGCCAATCTAATACTTCCTGCAAAACCTCCTCACGGGTGCTAAATTGAGGCTGGGCATTGTTGATCGCTTCTAAGCCAAATCCAAAATAGACCAGTTGGTAGTCCCCATTATAGTTGATTGCCCCTATTGCCTGATCGGGACCATGATAATAAAATGTTGCTTCCGCCCCGTTGATGGGTTCAATTTGGTTGGGGAACACCTGATTATTGGCACCGCCGTCTGCCCCAGAGATACGAATCAGTAGGTCATGGCTGATGGGATGCGCCGGGATACCTCTCAATACCGGCAAGCGATACTGTGCCACAACAAATTCGGTATGAAGGTAACTGGTATAAAAATCAAGTCCATTTTCATGTTCTACCAGATCAACACCAATCCCTTGCCCGGTGAGGAACAGTTTCCCCCCTTGATCCAGATACGCCGCCAGCATCTCCTGATCGGCGGCGGTCAAGGTTTCCTCAAACTCGCTGCCGGTGTACCAAATGATCAGGTCATACAACCGTGCTTCTTCCAACGTCAACATGTCGCGGTCTAAATCGCGCCGTTCCGCCAAGACGTCAATATTATCCAACGCGCTCATATAGTATTGTTCCAAATCATCTCCGCCGTCATCATCCACCAATAAAATAGAGGGTCTGCCGATGTAGGTTTCCACGGTGAAAGCGCGGGATTCGTTGAAATTATCGCCTTCAATGGTGATGGTGAAAAACACCCGTTGGACATCCGCTTCAGGGTCAATAAAAAATTCAAAGGGGTTATCCACATTATCAACTTGTGCCGCAGTCTCAATGGTGCCCATCTCAATTTCGGCGGTGAGGAGTTCGATATCCGGATTTTCGGTAGAGAGGGTCGCCCGGGCATTTTCCACAATCAACCAGTTATCATTTTGCACCGCAAAGATCAACTGACCGGTTTCGCCGGCATCCAAGCGACCGTCATCATTGCCATCGGCATCATCGAAAAGCCAATTAATGAGGGTCAACATGGGGCGAGTTCCATCGGGACCGATACCGTGACGGTTGAAGGCGGTAAAAATCGCCTCGGTGTTGGGGGTGCCGTCGGAGACATCCCCATTATCATCATCGGCAACCAAGACCTCGATCATATATTCCTCAAAGGCGACGCAGTCATCATCAGGGTCATCTGGCGTACCCCACCGGGCAAATTGGTGCAATGTATCTGCTCGTGAGCCGATCATTTGCCGCAAATCCCACATCGCGCCGCCAATCACTTGTCCACTAAAATGAACTTCCTGATTACCGGCAATTTCGCAAATCAAGTTATTATCCAGATTGCGCAGGTGGGTACCGATCCCATCAAAGCCACGTCCCACAAGGGGTTGCTCTTCCATGAAACACCCTACCACGTCGGCAAGACCTTCATGCATTGCCCCGTTGGTCATCCCCCACGGTGCCCCGGCTTCCTGATATACTTTATGATTGATGCCGTGACCGTACTCGTGATACACCACATTGGGAATCAGGGCGGTGTTGGGACAGCCATTGCCTGCCCGGAAAAAATTGATACCGGTACCGTTCCAAAAGGCGTTACAGGTATTGTCGATATTTACCGCACACGGCATGGAATAATCCAAATAGGTAATTGAGGTATCGATGGTATTGATCCATTGGTACACTTTGTTGGTATGGTAAAAACCGTTTCGTTCCGCTTCATGGGAATTTTCATTGGTCCATTCGATGTTCACCGTGTCGCCCGGAGTCACTTCTACGGAGATAGCGGCATCCGCCCCATCTTGACGGTTGACATCCACAAAATGACCCCGCAGTTGGGCATTGAGCACCCCGGATTCTTCGAGTTCCACCTCATAAAAACCGCTTTCATCGGTGTAGGTGGGGCTACCACTGATGGTAAGGCGCTCATCGCGGAACGGTTGTACCTCATCTGGGTCGGTGGGAAGTACCATTTTCACCCCGCCACTTACTGTACCGGAAACGGTATCGTAGCGTACTTGATTAAATCGCCAAATGATCTCACCACTGTGGGCATCCACAAAGGTGACCCAATTGCCGAGGGGTTGCTGGGTCATCATTTGCACTTCATACACCAGATGATACTGCATTCCGGCAGCTTGTTTCACCGGCAAAATCCAAAGATGACCACTTTCGGTGACAAAATCGGTTTGCGGGTCAAAGGCGAGGCCGGCGCGGGCGGCAATTTCCGCTTCGGGCACACTCAGGTGCGGTGTGGTATCCACGGTGATCGCTGGATGGTAATCCGAACCGAACATCATCACCCGAGCATCCGGGGCGAGCCTTAACTCAATTTCGGAGTGAATCACCGGGATACCCTGATAGACCTGCTGGTACCCGACATACCAGACATTCCGTTTGCGAAATGCTTTGGTTTGCCGAATGTGATCGGTATCCACGTGGAGCACATCCGCATGATCCTGCAAAAATTGGCGGCTGGCGGCATCCACATTGGTTGCCGTGATAGCTGAAAAACCAGCAATGGGGATGCTCGGTCCAATCGCCCGGTGGGGATTCTCTGTAGCCACATTCCAGCGGTAAACCTGCCAATCCCCGTGCTGTTGGCGAAAAGTCTGCCATTGGGGAGACTGGTTCAAGGCGCGAATTTGAGCTGGATCAGGTGTCTCACAACACTCTCGCTGAGATAACGGGATTTCGCCTTCCGCAGCCACTAGCTGGGTTGCGTAAAAGCTGGCCAGCATAACCAAAACAATCAACAAACGGGACATATGATTCATCCTCCTTAAATATTATATAGAAGTAACGTAACGGTCGGCGTCGCCGTCACATCGGAATTGCGTGGAAGTGTGATAGTGTCTCGATGGAGAGTCAAAGCGGGGCGTAAATCAAAACACTGTGTGGGAGTGCGTATAGTTAATATGGGGAATAAGCGTCTGTCAATCTCTTTTTCCTGCCGAATGCACATAAAAAACACCCGGCCCCGTCGTCAGTTGCCGGGGTCGGGTGTGGAATTATACCACCGTATCCAATAGACTTTATTTGACAATGGTCAAGCGGTCGATCTTTTCCTGTGTACTTCCGCTGGTAGTTAATTCAATGCGGTAAACATACAACCCACTGGCGATGCCGCTCACCTCCCACGGGGTTTCATGCCAGCGTTGGCCGGTGATCTGCCCTTCGTATTCCCAAATGAGGTCACCCAGCACGTCAAACACCGTGATGGAAACCGACCCCGCCGCATCTTCACAAAAATAGCGGAAAATCACATGATTCGGGGCAGGGGTGCCGTCTTCCATTACCGCTGCCGCTAAGGGGGCGGGGTTGGGATAGACATAGGAGTCGTCAAAACTATCGGTCAAGAGGCTGATGGTAACCTCTTGCAAGCCGCCATCTCCTACGGCGGTATCGGCGCCGAAACCCCCGTCGCCATCGGTATCTGCCGCATAGACCCGGTACACAAACCGGTCTTCCGGCGTGAGGGGGGGTAACGGGCGTACCGTGCGGTACGTTTCCATCACTTGGGCAATACCATTGACGGTCACTTTTTCCATTGCCAATTCCTGGTGATCTTCCCTTAACTCACCATCGGTATCCCAATGAAGAACAACACTTGCCGGATCGATGCCCGTATCATCGGAGATGTCACACTGAATGAAAAATTCTTGAAACGCCGGAATTTCTGCCGGCTGGAAGTTGCTAAATTGTGGCGGACTGGAATCATCATCCAAAACGGTAACCGTCTGAAGGGCACTGATTCCGATCTGGCGGTCTTGATCCGAATCCTGATCCCGATCATTATCATAAGCAACAACCTGATAGACAAAATCTTTGGGAGGTTGTCCGGGCAAGAGTTCGTCGGTGATAAAATCGACGGCTTCCATTGGGGTTCGCAGTCCGGAAATTGCCTTTGTACCCCGTGTGATACCCGCTTTATGGCGGTCTGGAACCGGACTCATTGTAACCAGATTATAATCGAGGGTCAATTCCCCGTCATTATCCCACATCAGGTAAACACCCTGACCCTCAATACCGGTGTTATCATCGTAAATACCGGAGGCATCCTCAATCGTTACGGTGATATGGAATGGTTCGGTTTCGTTGACTTCAGCCGGAGCAAAATTGCGGAATACTGGCGGATCGGCGTCATCATCACCAATCGTCAGGAATTGCTCGGCGCTACTACCTTGCATTTGGTCTGCCGGATCGTTGTTATCGCGGTCGTCATCGGTGGCATAAACGATGTACTTCACCATCCATCCGGCAGGGGCTGTGGGAACAGGGGTTGTGGTGCGATACTGGTCACCGGTATTCAGTGCCTCCATTGGGAAGGTACCGACATCATTAAAGGTTGATCCCCCATCGTTACTGATAAAGACCTGTGCCGAAGCCGTGCTAATCCCAGAGGGGTCGGTAATGACACAACGGATATAAAAGTCGGTGGCATCATCAATTTGTAACGGGGCGAAGTCACTGAACACTGGCGGGGCGGCATCATCATCATTCAAGGTGATGGATTGGGTCGCGCTTATACCGGTTGTTGGGTCATCGGTATAACCGCCATCCATATCGTTATCGGTGGCTTCCACGCGATAGACAAACTCGGCGGAAATTGCTTGTGCCGGAATCAAATCTACCGTGCGATACATATTATTTTCCACCCATTCCATCGCCATGGATTGGCTGTTTTCGTCCAATTCGCCATCATTATCCCAATAGAGCGTGGCGGCGGCAATTCCAGAGGGGTCCGTAATGGTGCAGGTGATGTAGAACGGTGCCGTATCTTCCACGCTGGCGGGCGCAAAATCGGCAAACTGGGGCGCATCGGTGTCATCATCGCTGAGCGTGATGGTTTGTATGGCGCTAATTCCCGGCATCCGGTCACTTGCCCGCCCCTGATCGGCATCATCATCAAAGGCAAATACCTGATACACCAGATCGGCATTCAGTGCTTGCACCGGTAGGGGTTCATCACTGGCAAACGTATCGCCTTGCCAACGGGAAAGCTGAATTTCGTTCGCACCGTTGTTTAGGTTGCCGTCATTATCCCATAACAGGTAAACGCCTTGCCCCTCACTGCCGGAATCATCATCAAAAATACCCGACGCATCCGTGATATTGACACGGATGGTAATTTCCTCTCCGTCCACGGCTTCCAACGGGGCAAAATTGCTGAAACTCGGCGGTGTGATGTCATCATCCGCCACGATAATGATTTGGGGTTCGCTAACCCCGGATGTCCGGTCGGCGTCATTTTGGTTATCAAAATCGTTGTCATTGGCTTCAATGGTAAATGTCAGGGTTTCGGCAAACTCCGTTAGAGTGATGGCTTCGGTCTGGTATAGACCGCTATTATCATCGAAGGTCATCGGATACCGGGTACCTTCCAATACCGCGACGGCTTCGTAAATACCGGATTCATCCTCAATGCGGCATTCAACCATAAACGACTGGTTGTCTTCAATTGAAGTTGGGGCAAAATCAGAGAATGTTGGCGGTGTGGTATCGTCATCAACGACTTCAATGGATTGAATATCACTGGTAGATGTTGTGCGGTCGTCTTCATTTTCCGCATCAAAATCGCCATCGGTGGCGATGACTTGATAGACAAAATCCACGCCCCACATCTGAGCCGGAATCGGGTTCGCCGTTTGGAACATTTCGGCACGTAAGGTCGCGCCGGCTTTGCTAACACGGCTCGAACGTCCGGGTGAGATGACCTCTAGCGGCACTTGATTGTAATCTTCGTCCAATTCACCATCATTATCCCAAATCAGATTGGCATCGTAAATACCGCTGGGATCGTCGATGGTAACAAAAATATCAAAATCGTTGGCGTCGGTGACTTGTGCCGGTTCAAAATCGCTGTAAGTAGGACCTTCGGTATCATCATCTTCAATCCAAATCGATTGCTCGGCGCTGATCGACTGGGTGCGGTCATCACTGCCGCTGTCGTTATCATCATCATAGGCATAGACACGGTAGGTCAGTGTCGAACCGGCGGGTTGTTGCGGGATCATCCGGTCACTTTCAAATTGGTCACTATTGCCCACCCGGCTCATCTGGTATTCGGAGCCATCCCCTAGCACCAGATAAACGCCTTGCCCCTCACTGCCGCTATCGTCATCATACACGCCGCTTTCATCGGTGATGGTACACCGGATCGTGAATGGGGCGCCGTCCAAGGTGGTGGTAGGGGCAAAATTGCTGAAGAGGGGACCATCACGGTCATCATCGTAAATGACAACTGCCTGAATCGCGCTAATCAATTGGCGGCGGTCTTGGGGTAGCCCGTTATCCGAATCATCATCAAAAGCATAAATTTGATAGACAAAATCGGCATTCACATCTTGGCGCGGAATCGGATCAGCCGTGCGGAACGTCATTTCAATGAAGCGATTATGGTACACCCGGATCGGGTGGGCGATGCGCCCACTACCACTACTGACACTCATGGAGACTTCGTTATAATCTTGCGAGAGTTCACCGTCGTTATCCCAGCGTAAGTAAACCGCGCTTTCATCAATGCCGGACTCATCATTGAGGGTAGCAAAAATGTAAAAATCACTGCCGTCATCCATTTCTTCTGGTTCGGTACTGACCAGCACTGGCGGATTGACATCGTCATCCAAAATGGTAATACTGCGGATGTTGGAAACCGCCGAAAGAACGTCGCCGGGGTGATCCTGATCCCCATCCATGGCAAAAATCTGATAGACAAAGTTTGTACCGGTGGGTTGGCTGGGGATGGGTGTCACCGTTACCCATGTATCACCGCTCTCTAATGCCAGATCCACGCGGAGACCGCCACCCGGTGTCCCGTCATCGTCCCACAAAATGTAAGCGTCGGAGATGCCGCTGGCATCGGTCAGCTCGACGGAAATATGAATCTCTTCATCATCAAACACTTGCGATGGTGTGGAATTGCCGATTACGGGAGGCTCTATATCATCATCCACAACCGTGATATTCTGCATGAAGGTCACCATTGTTTCCATATCCCCGGGATGGTCATTATCGGCATCGGTGGCATACACCCGAAAGACGACGTCTGCTCCGGTACGTTGGCGAGGTATTTGAGTAATGGTGCGATAGGTACTGCCGGAGAGCAAGACCAAATCCAATTGATTGGCATCCTGCACCAGTTCACCATCGTTATCCCATTCTACATAGGCTTCGGATAAGCCGCTTTCATCGGTGATGTCTGCCGTGATATAGAATGGATCGCCATCGGTGACTTGCACCGGTAACATATTCGTAATGACCGGCGGTTCGGTATCATCATCACTGACCAAAATGGTCTGGATAGCGGATTCTGCCACCAATTGATCATTTTCGTGATCCTGATCGCCATCGATTGCCGTCACCTGATAGACAAAATCCACCTCTGGGGCTTGGGCGGGAATTGGGGTCACCGTGCGATAGTTGAGGTCATCAATGGTGGAAAGATTGACCCGCGTACCGCCTTCAATAGTACCGTCATCATCCCAAATTAAAAACGCCTCATCAATACCGCTGGCATCGGTAATTTGGCAGGTGATGGTGAACGCGGCATTGTCCAGCACAGCGGTTGGGGCAAAACTGCTAATTTCCGGAGGAGCGGCATCATCATCCTGTACAATCAGTGTCCGCAAATTGGAAAAGGACTCGCTTTCATCATCCGCATGGTCGGCGTCCGCATCCGTGGCATAAATACGAAATACGAATGCCGTACCTGCCGCTTGTGACGGGATCAAACTAACAGTACGGTAGTGGTCACCGGTTTGCAACGCCATTTGCGTCACGCGGTAATTATCTTCCAGACTGCCGTCATTATCCCAGTGAACTTCCACCTGTTGGACACCGCTTTCATCGGTGACATCCGCTTCAATATGGAACGGGGCATTATCCTGCACACTGGTGGGCAAAATACCGGTAATGGTGGGACCCTGCGGGTCATCATCCAGCACCGTGATCGACTGCAACGCCGAAACGCCCAGCGTTCCATCCCCCGGATGGTCCGCATCGCCATCCACCGCATACACCTGATAGACAAACGGTGTACCGGCCGGTTGGGCTAACATCTGATTTTCGGTCTGGTACACATCGTTGCCAATTAAGACCAGCTCGATTTCATTATAATCGGTTTGTAACTCGCCGTCGGTATCCCAACGCAAGTAGCTTTCCGCAATATCGTTTTCATCGGTGATGGTCACGCTGATATGGAAGTTCTGATCATCCGTGACCTGTGAGGGGGCAAAATTGCTGAACGTGGGGGGTGTACGATCATCATCAATAATGACCACGTTCTGCGGAGGCGAAATGGTCTGGAGCGGGTCGCCCGGAAAGTCATTATCGGCATCAACCGCAATAACGATATAGGCAAAGGGTGTTCCGGCGGCAAACGTACCAAAAGCGGTGGTGGAGTAGTAATTGATACCGTCGTCGGTTTCCAACGGTACCACCGTACCATCGGAGGGGTC
>RFFQ01000049.1 GCA_003697105.1 Gemmatimonadota bacterium
ATATTCAACTATTCAACAAAGTCAATCATGCTATAATGTAAAGAGAATATCAGGTCACCTCAAATTTTGGCGAAGGTATTGATCTTAAATAGGAATATAAGAGGCACAGCTTGTGCGTAAAATCCGCTTGGAAAAATAAGTTGGTAGTTAATCCCTTAACGCAGGAGTCATACGGTGCTACAACCCGGTGATATTATTGATAATAAGTACACCATTGTTCGTAAAATTGCTTCCGCAGGATTTGGTACGGTTTACGAAGGTTGGCATGAGCGTTTAGGTCGCAAAGTAGCGATTAAAGCCATTTTACCCGGTTTAGCGGAAGAAGAACGATTCATGCACATGTTTGAGGATGAAGCGCGTAATACCGCAAACCTCAATCACGAGAACATTGTACAAGTGTATGATTTTATCATCGATGCCCAAAAAGGGCAATTTTTTATGGTGATGCAGTTGATCGATGGTAAAGATTTGCGCCAGATCATGAAGCAGATTCGGACGCAGTCTCCCAAAGGAAAAATGCCGTATGATCTGGTGGCGTACATTATTAGCCGCACGTGCTCTGCTTTGGCGTATGCTCATGAACGAGAAGACCCACAAACAGGCAAAAAACTGGATTTAGTTCATCGGGATGTGTCACCTTCCAATATCATGGTTGCCTACAATGGCGTTGTTAAACTGATGGATTTCGGGATTGCCAAAGCGGAAGGGCGTAAAAGTGAACACACCCGTACCGGGGTATTGAAGGGGAAAATTTCGTATATGTCCCCGGAACAAGCGATGGGGCAAAAATTAGAAGGTCAATCTGATATTTATTCCTTAGGAATTGTCATGTTTGAGCTATTGACCTTCAAAAAAGCATTTCAAGGCAATACCGATTTGGATGTGTTACAAAAGGTCGCCAAAGGGGAGATTGATACCTCGGCACTCGATGATCCCGATATCCCACCGGCACTAAAGGCAATTACGCTCAAAGCCACAGAACGCGATATGTCTAAACGCTATCAAACCGCGCAGGAAATGTATTTAGATTTACATAAATATTTTTCCTCCATTGATAGCCAATCCATGCAAAGTAAGCTTGCCAAATATATGCAGAAACTCTTTGCTGAAGAGCTAAAACAGAGAGATTCGGCCCCCGAAGTGCCGCCACGCACCTTGAACACCTCGGTCGGGGATGTATCGGAAATGGCGACAGGCGTTATCACCCGTCCTTCGACGGTTTCGCCGCCTCCTACGCCCGCTTCCACCCAACCGTCACCCTCCTTCAAATTATCACGGCCGATTATCGCCGGAAGTATCGGACTCGTTCTGTTTATTCTGGCATTTTTATTTATTCCGCGCCTCTTTCCTTCTACTTATGGTGTTATTGATTCCATCCCGACCGGCGCCGATGTCAAAATCAACGGAACTTACCTCGGCTCGACCCCGTTTCAGGTCAGAAGTGAACATGTCCGCCCGGGTAAGCAATACGATCTGGTGCTTTCTCACCCAAATTTTTTTGATTTACATCATGTACTCGTTATCGATGATAAAAAGAATATGCGGGTAGATGGCGCGGAACTGCTAAACGCCAATGAAAATGCCTATCGATTGCGTTTTCAGGCACAGTTAAACATCAGTACCATTCCGCCTAAGGGCAAAATTTTATTGCAGAATGAAGAAATTGGCGTCGCACCATTAGAGTATATTTATGAAGCGTCCGAAATTCCATTGAACTTGCGGGCAACCTTTCCCGGTCTGGATTCACCCGATCCCTTAGTGGTAAATCTAGCCAGTGGCGCCACTTCAAACTCAACTTCATGGGAAATCGAATCCTTACGGCAGGGAGTTTATCGGATTGTAGGGAAATTTAACCGCCGGGTGACTATTAATGCCGTCCCCCCGGGTGCGGCGGACCTTTTTGTGGATGGAAAACCCATGGGACCGGTGCCAATTGAGCTATCCCTGCCTTTTGGTGAGCATGAGATTCGCATTGATCGCGGTGACCTGAGTTCCGGTAATGAAGTTTTTGTGGTATCACAAACCGATTCCGTTTTTAATCTGGTTTTGAAAAAGAAAGTTCGTTTCAAGGCATTTGCCGCGGCAACCAACGAACCGCTTCCCGCCAATATCACTATTTATGATGGTGATAACCGGAAGATTTCGTCGGGCAGCGCACCGGCACTTTTAGCTGTTCCGGCAGGTAATGCGACAGCGGAATTTGAGTACTCCGGCTATAAAACGGTGCAAGTGCCGGTAAATGCGTCCCGTGATACTTTAATCGAAGTTCAACTGGATATTATTCGTCCGGTCATCGTGGTGGAAGTAACAGATACAAACGGCAATAAGCTTTCCGGTGTTTCTGTGCGGAGTGATACCGGATTTAAAGCGCGTACCAATGCCCTTGGGGTCGCTGTGCTGGAAGTGTCTCCGAACCGGACTCATGAATTTAGTGTCGAAAAGGAAGGATACCGTCCATTGCGCGGCTTGAAAGTAAGTGTTGGGCCCTCTGGACGTAAAAAGTTACCGGCGGTATTGAGACCCCGATGAAACACCAGCCCCAAACGGTGCTTCAGGATGTCCGCCATGGTAACATCAAACCGTTATATCTATTCCACGGTGACGTGGATTTCCTGAAGCAAGAACTTATCACCCGTATGATCGAACAGATCGTCCCGGCAACCGTTCGATCATTTAATTATGACCGCCTATATGGTAAAGAAATTGACGCACCATATCTAATTGATGTGGCGTCACAATTACCGATGATGTCCAAATGGCGCGTAGTCGTAGTACATGAGGGGGATAGGTTATCTCAAAAAGACAAAAATATCCTGCTTCGCTATCTGGCAAATCCAACCCCCTCCACATGCCTAATTTTTTTAACCGGAAAAATAAATCTTCAAACCAAATTTTATCATGCCTTTTTGGCGCATGGTATTGCCGTTGAATTTGCGCCGTTGTATGATCATGACATTATCCCTTGGTTAAAAAAACGAGCTACTCAAAAATATCAAAAACAACTCACTTCAGAAGCCGCTTTTACCTTACACTCATATACCGGTAGCGGCATGGGTGATTTGGATAAAGAATTGGAAAAGCTGGCATTGTTCGTGGGAGACCGTGCCGAAATTACAGAAGGCGATGTTCGGGAGTTAGTCGGTGTCTCCCGCACCTTCTCCGTTTTTGACCTGACCGATGCGATTGCAGAACGCAAAACCATCCAGTCCATTTCCATTTTAGAGAAGATGTTGAGCACCAACGAGAGTGAGGTCTATATCGTTTCTATGCTTGTTCGTCACTTTTTTATGATTTGGAAAGCCCGAACCGCCCCAAATGTGGCTGGAGTTGCCAAATTGTTACACGTTCCTCCATTTATTGCCAAAAAGTATTACCAACACGCTAAAAATTTTTCGCCGTGGCAACTGGCGGTTGTTTTTGAAAGTCTGTACGAAACCGATCTAAAGTTAAAGACCAGTTCAGGTGACCCCAAAGTCCTCATGGAATTCCTTGTTTACCGTATCTGCACTGCTTAATCACCTTACAGGACGGCTTATACATGGCATTTTTAAAATATCATTTACCGGTCCTTGTCTGGCTGGTTATTTTGACTATCGGAACTTCTTTACCGGGCACAACCCTACCCACGTCGGTGCTGTGGGGCTACGATAAATGGATGCACTTTGGTGCTTATACGGTGCTTAGTATTTTACTGTGGTGGTCACTTATCCATCTAAAAAGCCGCCGGTTACGACGTTGGGCGCCATTAATCGCTATTTTGACCTGCGGGGTTTGGGGAGCTTTGGATGAAATTCACCAAGTGATCATTCCAAATCGCGCCCCCGATATTTATGATTGGTTAGCAAACCTTTTCGGAGGGATGTTCGGTCAAGGGGTTGTGATTGGACTCAAACAGCTCATCTCTCTCAGTCTATTGATCCTCAAGTGACTCCTCTCACCGGTTTTGTTTTATTATGGGCTATTGCTACGAGCCTCATCTGGATTTTCGGGAGTATAAAAGCCGCGTTTGACCTCGCTCGGATACCCCAAATTTCTCATGTAAACCCCCCGAAGCCCGCTGTTTATCCCCGATTAAGTGTAATTATCCCAGCTTGTAACGAAGAAGATACACTTGCCCGCGCTTTGCAAACCCTCCTGGATCAAGATTACCCTGATTTAGAAGTGATCGTTGTCAATGACCGCTCTACGGATGCCACCGGTGTGATTTTAAACCAGATGGCTCAGCAGGATGACCGGATCGTCCCCATTCACATCCACCAGTTGCCGGATGGATGGCTTGGTAAAGTAAATGCCCTACATCAAGGAGTACAACGGGCTACCGGCGATTGGTTGTTGTTCACGGATGCTGATATTTATTATGCCCCGGGTGTACTGCGGCAAAGTATCGCCTATAGTTTACATCGCCAATTAGACCATTTGGCGTTGTTAGCCGATTTCCATTCCCCGTCCTTGGGGGCAGACATCGCCATTTCGGGCTTTTTAGGATTAGGATTGGCAAAATGGGAACCCCACAAAGTCGAAGACCCAAACTCAGATGTTTTTATTGGGGTCGGAGCATTTAATCTGATTCGGAGGTCTGCTTTTGAAGACACCCCCGGGTTTGAATGGCTCAAGATGGAAGTGGTCGATGATATTGGGCTGGGGAAATTGATGCACGTGTACCGTAAACATAGCGCCATTGCACTTGCCAAAAATGCACTTTCGGTGCAATGGTATCCCTCTTTGATGGCAATGATGCGTGGTTTAGAGAAAAACACCTTTGGTGCCGCCGCCAACTATAACTATCTAAATTTATTTGGGTTTATAATTCTTTTTTGGGGATTTCTGTTGGGTCCGGTTGGGATTTTCCTGATGGATATTCCATTCCGGTGGGTATTACCACTGGGTGTATTCATCGCCATGATGGGGTATGGGTATGCCATGAAGATACATCTCAATCGACCTTTGAAAACATTTTTATTCTTTCCCTTTGGATTATTTATGTTTTCACTAGCGATTTTACGCGCTGGGATTTTATGCGGTTTACGGGGAGGTGTGGTGTGGCGGGGAACACATTACCCAACCGCCCAATTAAAAGCCGGCCAGCGAATTAAAATGACGTGAGGGATGTCTATAACTATATTTACATAATGTGCAACCCCCCCCTTCCGCACTTAAAATCGTAACCTGTTGATAATACTAATGTTACGAAAATTGGGGATCAAAAATTAAAAAAGATAACCTCAATATTATCAGCTACTTAAGTATGGGGTGCGGAATGTCGGTTGTAAAGCGTTTTGACGCAAATTCGCCCGTAAAAGACCCCCGCACACCATTCGCCACAACACGGTGTCGATTGAATTGACTGGCATTAGTTAAAAAATCCACGCCTTGTAGGGAAGTGTTCCCCGCAGATATCTGAAATGAAAATTTTTTGCATCCAAAATTTGGGGCAGTTGCTCCGGTAGAAGTACACCAACCACCGGACATAGTCACGTTTGGTGAGAAATCACTCATACTCATAAAGGCGATTGGTTGAGATTTTGGGGGGGGAGGGTCACCGGAACAACCGGACGATATGTGAGTGTATGTGAGTGATGGAAGTGATGAAGATGGCGGGATCGAATAAAAGGAATCACCGCAGGTATTATTACATTATTACAAAAGGGCGGATTGGTCTATAATTACTAATTAAGTTTACATAAGATATATTATACACAACAAATCATTCATCAAACTCCACCCGGAAATCAACCATCTTATCCCGATCAACTGTAATCCGCCCAAGTGAAATCTCCGCCACAGAAACCTCATAATCCCCCGCAGCTAAAAACGGAAACGCATAATAACCGCTATTATCCGTCCACTGTACCGGTTGTCCCGTAAGAGTAACGGGGATGTCTTTAAGCGGATGGTTCATACCATCCCGCACATACCCCCGGCACGTAAAGGATTGGGTATGAGTCGCCCCGAAGTATTCCGCCAGGCTATAAACAAGTGCCGCACGAAGTCGATCCATTTCTACTTCACCAAATGAGGACGACACCCTAATTTGAACCGCCGGGCATGCCGTCTGCGCCAACTGGTACTGGGTGCTTTCGCCTACGCGACAACTGAGAAATTTGCTAAGGTACGCTTGCAGCAAATGCGCCAACCGCTCTCCGTTTTGGCTCCCGGGGTAGTGGTAAACCCAAACCCCCGGCGGATCGGATGTTACGGCTTCGCAGAGTAAGTACAGATGCGGCATAAAGCGGAGTGATGCTGCTACATTCTGCACTTCGTTGCCTGTAACAATTTCTGTTAGCAACCCAAAATTATGTAAATTTGAAGTTATGGGAGCTAATTGTGACGTTGCCACATCAAACAGGATGCGCTTGCCCCGTAAAACCCCCTGAAAAAGGGGTTCCAGCCCAATGCGTAAAGACCGGTTCGATTCGTATCGAGCCAAAAATACCGTGAGATAACCCGGCGCTGAAACTGTCAAATGCGGGCGCTCCCGCGCATTTTGAGGTAGCGGGATGGTAAACCCCCCATCATCGCGCACCCGATAACAGGCGAGATCATCGCCAAAACAGAGTTCTGTCTGAGGTAAAGGGGTACCTGCCGGATCGACGACTGTTCCCCATAACCATTGCTGTGAGGTACTATCGTCATGAACAGTTACCATTTCTGCTGTTGCGGTGCGACCTTGACACGTGGCATGAATCCACAAACGTGCGGCAGTGGACCGTAAGTTTAAGGGCGGGTAGTATGTTGTAGATGCGATTCCATGCGGATTAAGCATGAGGGTATCTTGTGAAAATGAACCAACGTCAGATGAGAATACAACCGCCGGTGATTTCCCCACCGGATACCCCCCATCAAAGCGCGCTTGTACAAACACCCCCACCGGCATGGGTGCCGAAATGACTGCGGGGGTCAATTCCAAACTCAACTGAGAAGGGGCGAGTCGAACCTGAAAATATCCGCTATAGGCGCGGGTCGAATTACCTGCCCGATTGCGCGCCGTGATCTGAAGACGATATTCACCGCTTTTCAATTGAGGACGGCATGTGAACCGGTGAGTTACGGGGTCATAATCCACTGGATAAGGAGTATCATTTAAATAGAGTTCGATAGATGCCGGGTCAATCCCTTCTTCCCCAATGGCGTCTGCTGGAGAAGCCCCATCACGAATATACCCAGAGATCAGCGGCTGGGAGGTGAAAATCACGGCGCTATCAGCGGGAGATACGGCTTCTATTACCGGAATCCGGCGAGCAAAATATTCCCAGATGCCATTAAAATACGCATCCGCCTCCTGTTGCAAAAAACGAGGGTTGCGCAGTTTTCGCTCCATACGTCGGTTGGAAAGATAGACCGCCTCACCAAGTATTGCCGTGCAGGTAACGTTTCGAATCACATATTGGTTGCCGGGGATCAACCCTCCATCTTGGCTATCTAAGGCTTTCAATAGATGGTAATGAATCGAAGCCGCCAAATCTCGCGAGGATCCCGGATCACGGAGCTGGTAATAAGTTTCGGTCTGGTTAAATGATGGGAGTCGTTCCGGTAGCGAGTTATGGTGGATCGAAACGAAGAGGTCTGCCGCTTTTTTCTGGGCAACATCGCATCGATATTGCAGGTCTTCCCGCAATTCGTCCGCCAAATGAACATCTTTGAGCCGTGTCAGGATGACGGCAGCGCCGGCACTTTGGAGCCGGTCTGCCAAAAGCAACGCCACTGCTAAATTCACATCACATTCCCGCAACCCGCTCTCCCCTATCGCGCCCGGAAATTTACCTCCATGACCGGGGTCAATCACTATTTTCTTGCCCATCAAGGCACGGGGTAGATGTTGGCGCTCCGGTACAATCCGGCGTGGGGGGTTTCCATGAAGAATGGGCGGCTCATTCTGTATAACAACCGGACGCGGTGCACAACTTATGATCATTGCCAACAATATCAGCAATAAAATGATACGAGGAAACATCATTTATTTACCAATTTTCCAATATCTTAGCCGCCATTTCATCTGCCAGCATCTCCAACGCCGCATCTCGCGCCGCCTCTTCCTTATCAATGGTATCGCCCGTTGCATCATCAATCGCATACACCTTGTAGCCGCGGGTATTAGTGGCGGAACTCAATACCCGTTTTTCCACCTGATCCGTGAATTTCCACGAACACGAAATCGTAATCCGATATTCCTGAATCAATCCGGCTTCATCATAGGATTCACGACTTTTGGTATATGATGTAATTTCGCCTTCCAATGTGGCATCCACTTGGTCTAAAGATGTGAGCACTCGCAAGCCTGCCGCTTGAAATTTTTGGGTTAATAATTGGCCTAATGCCTCTTCCATCCCGTACCGGTCAGTCTGGTTATGGAAGGTTGGAATTGCTACCGTTTTAATGTGTTTTGGCAAGGTATTGATCGTAAATCCATAGGGACAACCACATCCTCCCCACAAGCAACTACATCCGGCAATCAGTAATAAAAACCATCCCGCTCGCCCCATCCTGCTATCTCCATTAATAGAGTCATAATTAACCATACATGATCGATTGTAAATAGGCTTCAAACTGGTTCCGAAATTGGGTGGCGCCACCATTTGCCGGATGGCGCACTTTTACTGTTGCCACGCCGGCACGTTGAAGTACCTGATGGGACTTATTGCCAATTGCGATAACATGACGTACCCCTGTTAAGTGGATCATCTGTTTCAACAATTGGCAACCCACCGCCAGCTCTCCAGCATCGGGTGTCCGATTGGTGAGACCGCCTTTTTCCGGCTTGAACGGATGCCACGGATACGCATTCCACAAGATAATATCATACGGGTCAAGCCCTAACTCGATAATTTTACCCCACACAATTGTTGCCGTATTCTCTGAAAAGCCATTAGGTTTGAGTTCCGGTTTGCTCGTGCGCTGCGGAGGAATGCTCTGGAAAACCATCTGGGGGATAATCCCTTGATGGGTCTTTCCGCCGAGTAAAATCCGCTCGGAGGTCATTGCTATTCCTGAAAAATGCCCTCCCTGATACCCGATTGCTTCCGCCAACAGCAAAAATTGAGCTTTCCCGATTCGTTCTTTTAGATAACATCGCAACTGTTCGCGCCGGATTTCGGCAGCGCTCTCATCAATGTCATATTCGGGGTCTGTTTGCCACCACGGATTAAATACATCTGGGCGTTGGGGCGCATGTTTCAGTTGATTAATAAACCGGTTCAGATTCGCCGGCATCGGTATCCGTCCTCCGTATTAATTCACAACCTGAACAATGCTACCATCGCTCAAATATGGTGCGCCTTCGGTCACAACTTGACCAATACCCTCCAGTCCTGTAGAAACTGCTAAATGACGCTCAAAAAGGTATGCCATCCGGATGGGCAGTTTGCGCACAGTTTGTCGGTTCTCATCTACCGCAAATACAAATCCCTGAGCGGCATCCCCTTCGATCAGGGATTCCACTGGAATAACAAAGTAACTCTGCGGATTTGCCGGCTGTATATCTACTTTAGCG
>RFFQ01000050.1 GCA_003697105.1 Gemmatimonadota bacterium
AACTCATAAAACTCTCCAACTCCCCAACTCCCGAACTCTCACCGGTCATCATCCCAGCCGTGGGGAGTATGGCAAAGTGAGCAATCGGTGGGGTAATTCAATGCCACGTGGTCGGGGTCATCGGCATTGAGGTAATCTTCCATGTGGCAACTGTAGCAGTCTGTGGATTTACCATCATAGATGTTATCGGCGTGGCAATCGCCACAATCGGCGTTGCGGTGGCGTCCAATCAGCGGGAAGTCGGTACTGTTGTGGTCAAAATGACCTTCTTCCCAACCGAAGGGGGAATGGCAGAATTCGCACCGGGTGGAGAAGCCTGCCGCCTGATGATCTGGGTCACGGGTGGTTTCGTATTCGGCGGCGTGGCAACTATAGCAGTCGTCGGGTTTGCCATCGTAAACGCCATCCGCATGGCACTGGATGCACGCTACTCCGGTGTGCCTGCCCACGAGGGGGAAATCCGTACGGGTGTTGTGGTCAAATACGGCGCCTTCCCAGCCATAGGGATCGTGGCAGAGGGCACATTCTGTGGGGAAGCCCGCATCGGTATGGTTAGGGTCTTCGGTTTGCTGGTAATCGGTTTCGTGGCAGATGGCGCAATCGGTGGGTGTACCGGTATAAACCCCATCCGTATGGCACTGGTTACAGTCCGCTTGTGCATGAAATCCCACCAGCGGATACGAGGTATAGGTGTTATGATCGAAGGTGGTCTGTTCCCAACCGGTGGGCGTATGGCAGATGTCGCAGGTTGTCGGGAACTGCGCGGCAAGGTGATCCGGGTTCTGTGTCTGCTGGTACGCTCCGGCGTGGCAAATGACACACTCGGTGGATTTCCCGTTAAAAACGCCGTCGCCATGACATTCCAGACAGCCCGTTTGCCGGTGGCGCCCTTCTAATGGGAAATCCGTGCGTAAGGTGTGATCGAACGCAGTTGCCTCCTCAAAATCAAAGGTATTGTGACAGATGGTACAATCCGTCGGAAAGCCGGCCGTGAGATGATCCGGGTTTTTCGCGTGTTGAAAGTCGGTTTCATGGCAGGCATAGCAATCCTCCGCCTGCGGTAGCGGGTGTTGGGGGTTGTGGCACGTGCCGCAGTCCGTCTGCCGGTGGCCGCCCACCAACGGAAACGTTGCCGGATGGGTAAAGCGTGCTTGCTCCCAAACGGTGTGTTGTGCAGAATGGCAAGATTCGCAGTCTGTGGAGAAGTGTAAATTCACATGGTCCGGCGATCTTGCCGCGAAGAAGTCACCGGCATGGCAACTGGCGCAGGTTGTGGAACGTCCACTAAACAGATCGCCTTCCTGCGCCACATGGCAGGCACCGCAGTCCAGCAGCGCGTGCCGCCCCACCAGCGGAAATCCGGTTTGCTGGTGGTCATAGGTACGGCTGGCGGAGTATTGCCAATCCACCGGATGGTGGCAGCGCTCACAGTCCGACCCCAACTCGCCGTGATGCACCTCATCGGGGTGGCAATCGGCACACATCACCCCGATATTGGCAAAGATTAAATCCGTGTGGCAGTTACGGCAGGCAACGCTTTGATGTTGTCCGTTTAGCGGGAATCCCGTCTCGCCATGATCAAAATCAAGTGCATCTTTCAGTTGCCAACCTCGTGCTGTGGTGTGGCATTGCGAACATTCTCGTGTAAACCCCTTGCCGTGCGGAGATGTTGGGCGTTGCTGGGTGTGTGCGGTGCGCATCCCCGGGATCAGGATGATAATTATGAGGATAAACATGAGATTTTTCATGGAGACGTTTTCCTTTTTTCGATTGTGGCTCCCAAATTTCCGGCATGGCTCTTTTTTAAAGGTTTCACCCTTCCGGTGATCCTCAGATTTAGAATCAATATGCGGTATGGCAATCCTTACATTCCATCCCCAGTGGCTTAAAGCGCCGGAACGTATCCCCATTTTCCGCTACTTCCTGCGGGTGGCACTGCTCACAGGGAACTTCCGCATGAGCGCCATCCAGTTTAAACCGGGATGCCCGGTTGTGAGCAAATTTTACCGGAGACCAATTTTGCATTGGGGTATGGCACTGCTCACAACTATCACCTGCAAATTGTCCCTGATGTATATCGCCGTGACAGCCTGCACAGCCGGTTTCCAACGGCGTGTACCGGACGACTTGCCGGTTATCCGGTTGGTGACATTTTTCACAGGCTTGCTCTGCATGTTTACCCACCAGTGGGAAGCGTGTCTGGTTATGGTCAAATGCGTACCGGACATCGTGCCAATCGTTCCGGCTATGGCACGTTTCACAGCCGGCAGACCCCATTTTGGCGCGGAATTGCCCTTCGTGCGGATCGGTGTGGCAGCCCTGACAACTGAGATCGCTAAAATCAAATTTAGGGGTTTGCCGGGAACGAATCGTGGTTTTGACATGGCACTCGTTGCAGGGCACTGCCAAATGCGCCCCGGAGAGCGGGTAACGGCTCTGCTGGTGATCGGTAAGGGCAAACTGCGCCGGTAAAAATCCGGTTGCGGCATGACAACTTTCGCACATGCCCTGATCGGGGCGGTCTTGAAACTGCCCTTGATGGTAATCGACATGGCAATCTCTACATTGATCCGCTTTCAGCGGGGTTGTGTAACGCCCGGAGGTGTGGCATTTGGCACAATCTACCGTTTGATGCTTGCCCTTTAGTGGAAATCCGGTTTTTGCATGATCAAAATCTTCTGCTAACCGGACGTTTTGCCAGTTTTGATTGTTGTGACAGTGCCGGCAATCCTGACCGAATGCACCTTGATGTGGATCGGTGTGGCACGCGGTGCAATTTTCAAATTGAAGTGGTTTGTACTGGGTAAATTCGCCCAGATCATCCTGTTGCGTCCGGTGGCATTTGGCACAATCCACCTGTTGATGTGCTCCCTCCAGTTGAAATTGCGCTTGCCGGTGATCGAATAACGGCGGTTTTTGCCAGGTTTCATTGGAATGGCAACGGCGGCAATCCGTGCCGAGCTGTCCGCGATGCTGGTCTGCATGGCAACTGAGGCAATCCGTTTGAAGTCCCAAAAATGTTTGGGTTTTATCGCTTCGTTGCGAGGGGTTATGGGCAATGTTTTTGGCTTGATGGCATTGCCGACATTCCAGTTTTTGGTGTGCGCCTTTCAGGGGGTAGCCGGTCAATTGGTGATCAAATTCCGTTTGGGGGGGTTGCCAGTAAATCAGATTAAACTCCCGTCCGTGATGCTCCGGATGGCAGGTTGCACAGGTTTTTCCTTGTTGGTGCACGGTGGCGTGATACCCGCGACCGGCATCCACGAGCTGTTTGATTTCCATATGGCAGGCTAAACATTTTTCATCGGATTGTTTTTGACCCAGTTGGTGGCATTGGGTGCAATTTGCCATCCCTTCCAGATTCGCGTGTGCGGTGGAGAGTTTACCCGGCGAGATTTGGGCAACTCCGGGTTGAGCCAGACCGCTGATCAGAATGAAGAAGACGATGAAGATACGTTGCGTCACTTACACCACCTTTGTTACGATTTCCACACCTAATTTTTGCAGGAATGCCGTCGGGGGTTCGCCGCCGATCATCACAAACACGTAGTCATTGGGAATTTTTTTGGTCTCATTCCCATTGATTGTCAACGTGACCTCTTTGGCGGTAATTTCTGTCACCTGTGAGTTCAGTAAGGGGATCACTGCACCGCTTTCTATGGCTTGTTGGATGCGCTCGACATTGCGTGCTTTTGCTCGCCGGAATTCCGATCCCCGGTAGGAGAGATAGACGGTGTTTCCCGGTTGTTTGGAGAGGCCTATAGCGGCTTCCAACGCGGAATCTCCGCCCCCGACAATCAGGATATAGCTACTGACGTAGGATTCCGCCTCGATCAGTTTATAGACCACTTTGGATAGTTCTTCGCCGGGGACGCCCAACTTCCGCGGTGTGCCTCGCTTGCCGACCGCTAACACTACCCGGCGTGCTTTGTATTCACCTTTGGTGGATCTTACCATAAAATAGCCGTTTTCACGCATGACATTCGTCACCCGTTCGTTGGTTCGGATTTCGACTTCTGTGTTGCGGATGATGGTTTCCCAAACTTCCAGCAGGGTTTCTTTTTCGGCTTCATTCATCCACAAACTGCCGTACATTGGAATTTCGATGGGTTCTGCCATGACCAATTTGTGACGCGGATACTGCCGGATCGTACTTGCCAGTTCACCTTGTTCTAGGGTGATGTAGCTAAGCCCGTATTGTTTGGCGGTGAGAGAGGCACTGAGTCCGGCGGGTCCTGCCCCGATAATCGCGACATCCGTTACGCCCGGGGTTTTCACTTCCCCTTTAATTTCCTCATAAATGTGATCGATTGCCAATTTGCCTTCATTCACGGCATTTTTGATGAGTGCCATACCGCCCAGTTCGCCAACGATATAGATTCCCCGGACGTTGGTCTCAAATTTTTCATCGATTTGGGGGACTTCTACCGTTCGGACTTGATCCCCTTTGACCAGCACGATCGCCGACGTCGGGCATACATCCGCACATGAACCGTGCCCCATGCACGCAGGTAGGTTAATCACTTGCGCTTTACCGCCGATCACGTCCAACACGCCATCTTCTGGACACGCATCTACGCATGAGCCGCAACCGACGCACATGCTGGCGTTGATTAAGGGGTGTATTCGGGCTTCGGCATCCTCGCCGGTTGGGGCATCGGTGGTTTTTGCCGCCGCACTTTTGATCTCCCACATTTTCATGGGGATACCACAATGGTCACAAAATGCCGCCCCTTTGCGTACAGGCGATCCACATTTGGGGCAATTCCGAGTCATGGAGGTAGGGGTTGGGCTAGGGGTATTTTGGCTATTTCCATCCGCTATGGATTTAAGGTAGTTCCGTAAGAAGAATGCGATAATCGCACTCGATAAAATAAAAGTGATGAACGTTTCCATCGGTTCAAAATCCTGAACACAAGTTAAAAATATTGAACGGTATGCCGTGTGAGAGGGGGGGGAAGGGTACATGGCTCAATGCGTTGAACCCAACTATCCTGTTGGAGGCTTCCGCGGGCTAAAAGTGCCAGGTGTACCCGAACAATATCGCAACAATGATATGAATAAACATGATGGTAATCATGGTATAAGCAAACGGTTTATGCACCACATGCCAAAAGTGGAACAATTTCTGTGCCGTTTCCAAGAAGTGGATTTTACGCCTTAACAGGGCTTCGCGGCTGGCAATATTGAGGATTTGGCGGATAGTTTGAGGGGGTAACTGTTCCCGGCGAAGTATCCGGTGGAGCTTGAACAGTTCAACCCCTCTGAGAAAATCATTTTTGATGATGCCGAAGAGTCCCGCCATTGCTTGGGGGTTGTCTTGCTCATGGAGCTTGATTAAATGATCCAGTGTCTGGCTGGCGACCTCACTGAGGTCAAATTCGGTACGGAGTTGCCGGGCGTATTCCGCTTCGGCTTCTTTGAGTTCCTTGAGGGTCATCTCTTCACCGGCGATGGTGCGTGGAATCTGGGCATATAGGTAGCGCCCGATAAAACCGCTGAACATGACCGCCATCATAGACCAATACGCCACCGAAACAAGCCCCCCGAATTTAAAAGAACTATGGAACGTGATCAGCAAAGGGCCCATCAACCCTAAAAAGATATGGTAATCCAACCATTTGCGGATCGAGCCTTTACCCTTCATCCAGGATACCCGCTTACGAAACGAATACAAAAAAAGGCTAAGCAGGCATAAACTGCCTAAAATGCCGTACGCATGTCCCCAAGTGCCACTGGGTTTCAGGGTATCATGCCAGACAGAATGCGGGCGTTCGGCAAGCGGAAGCCGGTAATAGGCGTACCCGGTAAACAGTAAATAAATTGCGGTGATAATCCAAACTAGAATCAGCAAACGAATGATCCAACGGTGAAGCATCTTATAGGCACCTCTAGTGTGAGCCAGAGTTCAAAACCATGAACGGATAGAACGCTATCAATAATCGTATTTGCGCATGCCGATCCCTAGAATGATACCAATGGAAATGAAGGTCAGTACTAACGAGGAACCGCCATAACTCATCAGGGGCAGGGGTACCCCTGTGACCGGCATTAAACCAATTGTCATGCCAATATTGACGAAGATGTGAAAGAGGAGCATTCCGGTAATCCCCACGCACGTAAAACTCGCGAAAGGGTCGCGGGTTTGGACCGCGATTCGCAGACAACGGATCAGAATAAAGCCATACAAAAAGATGAGGATGGTACACCCCACAAACCCCAGTTCCTCCCCTAAAACGGAGAAAATAAAGTCAGTATGTTGTTCCGGTAGGAATTCTAATCGCTTTTGCGTGCCCTCAAATAATCCTTTACCCAAAAACCCACCGGAGCCGACGGCGATTTTGGATTGTGTAATTTGGTAGCCCGTTCCCAGCGGATCATCACTCGGGTTCAAAAACGTGATGATCCGTTTTTGTTGGTATGGTTGAAGTTTATGCCAGATCGGGTTGGCGGTAAAAGCACATAAGATATTCAGGCCCATGATGAGCAAGGAGATCGAGAGTTCCGTACGGCTGTAATATATCACCAAGAGCACTATCCCGATAGCCAGCAAGGGGAGTAACACCTGTCCCCAAACGATCTCCACCGGGGAAATCAGCGGGAAAATCACCAGAAACATGGTCAACGCCGGTGAAATGAGCAGAAAAAAGTCTTTTAAGGAAAGCCCTGCCCAGAGCGACATTACTATAAAAATTGCCGCTAATACGAGGGCTGTTCCTAAATCCGGTTGTTTGAGGACGAGTACAAATGGAATGAGGGTAACTATGCCGGGTAGAATCAGGCGGTAGAGATTTTCCGGTTTACGATTTTTACCGGAATAGTACCGGGCAAGGGCGAAAATCAGGCAGAGTTTGGCAAATTCAGAGGGTTGGAGCCGCACGGGTCCAAGGGTGATCCAGCGTCCCGCGCGCCCAGAACCCAGACCGCCCCAGATGAGGAGGACTAACACCAGTAAAATGATGCCATAAAAGACAGGTGCTAGTGCCTCATACACCCTATATGAGACCGCCAGAGTAACAACCAATGCCGCTAGTGCCACCAAAAACCAAATTGATTGCAAGCGGGCAAAATGAGCAAACTGGTGTGTACCTACCCCACTAACCTGTGTGGCACTGTAGATCATCATAATGCCAAATCCGGCAGTGAGGAGGGTTGCCAATAATGTCCAAATATCCAGATACCGCAAACGCTCTAGCATGTGTTATTTTAGCTGTTTGGGGGTGGGGGGTTGGGCAAGTTCCGCAATGCGCCGCATCAGTTCATCACTGAGTTGTTGGTAGCCTTCCGCTGTTTGCGGATACTGGGCATATATTTCGGGGGTGATCGGCTCTCCAAAACGGATAATAAACTTTTGACGTTGTTCGGTGCCATAAATTCCGGCGGGAACGATGGGCACTTTGGTTTTCATCGCCAGCATCCCCACCCCTGCCCGGGCTTTAAACCGCATCGGATCGCCAGTTTTCCGGCGGGTGCCCTCCGGGAAAAGAAGCAGACATTCCCCACTTTTCAGGACTTTCAACGCCGTTTTCATTGCCTTCATGTCCATTTCACCTCGATTCACCGGAAAGCCGTTCAGATGTTCTAATATCCATTTTAACGGTTGGTGACGGAAAAGCTCTTGCTTGCCCATCGTGTGAATGACCCGCGGGCAGGCACAGCCCACCACCGGCGGATCCAAGTTGGAGATATGATTGGGTGCAAGAATGAACCCCCCTTCTGCCGGAATATGTTCCCGTCCTTCAATTTGCCAACCCCAAACCGTAAATACAGTGCTTGCCAATCCTTTGGCAAACCGATAAAACCAACCCATAAAAACCTCTTTTGATTGACGATTTTCCAGTAATGAAATCTGAACGCTTACGCCGAATTCCTAATCCCTGATTTTTAATTTCGCTTTCGCATAATCCACCAGTAATTGGTATTGGTGATGCAGACTAAACTCCTCCACGCCTTGCGGGGATTTAAAGAAACACGCCAGATGGGGTTGTAAGCCGGCTTCACCTTGTTGCTTGGCAAAGTCCGTAAAGCGGATTAAATCAAGGGCGAGTGGTGCGGCTAAAATCGAGTCACAACCTTGCCAAATGAACTGCAGAATCATTTTTGTATCCAAAAAGCCCTTAAAGTGGATGTGATCCCAAGCGGTTTTCCAATCATCGAGTGAGGGTACGTATTCAATCATGGTTTTGGTATAGGTCTGTTCGCCTAAAATCTCGTGAATGGTCTGATCTTTACTCTTTAATTTAGATTGTTTATTGATTGGATCATTTAAGATTTGACCGTCTCGATCTCCTAAAATATTGAATCCCGCCCAACTGAGTACTGGCATATTCCGCATAACGAACATGGGTGCCAGAACAGATTTCATCAGGGTTTCACCGGTTTTACCATCTTTGCCCATGTGGTTGGTATTGCGTTCTCGCGCCAGTTGATCCAGTGCGGGAGTGTCCGAGCCGATTGAGGGGGTGAAATTGACATATCCGTAGCCCAAATCCAACGCCGCGTAGGCATAAAGTGAGCTTGCCGCAATATTCTCCCGTTGGTCGGTTTGGATGACCCGGTGGAGTTCCTCTAGGGAATGGTACGAGGGTACTTCAAATAGATGTGGTTGAAATGCTTCTGTAGATGCCAGATTCAGCATGACCAAATGGTCCAAGTGGTGTCGCTCGACAAAATCTTGTAAATCCTGCTGAATCGTTTGGACGGCTTCTGCTAAGGGGAGGTGGTTTTTCTGCAATTCATGATCAGCTAAATCATCCACCACTTGCCCACAATTCAGCGTCAAACCATCTTTAATTTCCGTGTTGATGCTGTCAAGCTCTGTTTTGACGGCGTTCAGGGTGGCATAGCCCAGCGTACCTGTTTGAGCTTCCACTTCTAATGCACTGTCATACAAACTGATGTTGCGGATTTCATAACCGCCCCATACAATATCTTCTAACGGGATCAACCCTAATTGGTTGAATGGCGCATTTTCTGAAACCAGACCGGCGGCAGATGCCAATCCTTTGCGGATGGCGTTCACCCCTACCAACATTGTCGTGCTAACGCCACCCTTCGCGCCCAATATCCAACAGCCGAGTTTACGATTTGCCATGAGACCTTCTCCTTATGTGATAATGGTAAAATGAGTGCGGATCACGGGTAAGGATAGTGAAGCAGGTGGCAGAAATCAAGACAAAAAGGGGGTAATATTCGTCATTATTCACTGCTTATGGCGTATTGTTTGTCGTGCCATGACGGTGGTGAGTACCGTGGTGAAGAGAATTACAGAGATAGAACTGAGCGGCATTAAAATCGCGGAAATCAGTGGTGAGAGATGACCCGTCACGGCAAAACTGAGACCGATACCGTTGTACAAAAAGGAAAGGGCAAAACTAGCGAGGATAATCCGCATACTGGTTTTGGAAAAGCGTAGAAAATCGGCTAAGTGACTAAACTGGCGGGCATCTAGGATGGCATCGCACGCGGGAGAAAAGGTGGCGACATCCTCCGAGATGGAAATCCCGATGTCGCTTTCTTTCAACGCACCGGCATCATTCAATCCATCCCCAATCATCAACACCTTTTGGTGATTTGCCTTCATTTGACGGATAAAATTGAGTTTATCTTGGGGGGTTTGTCGGAAATGCAGGGCAGATTCATTTCCGAAGAACTGCTTGAGGGTCTTTTTTTCACCGTCGCCATCGCCGGTTAGTAGCGCAAGGGGATAGGCCGCCCGTAATTTGCTCATGAGTTCGGCAAATCCGGGGCGATACACATTTGCCAGTTTGAAATATCCACGCCGTTTGCCATCAATAGAGACGTAAACGGTGGTAGCTAACGTTTGGTGATCCTCAGCCGGCGCGGTATTACCAATCCATGTTGCCGCCCCTAATCGCACCGGGTGAGTGCCAACAATCCCCGCAACGCCTTTGCCCGGAACTTCTTCAAATTGATGAACATTCGGCAGGTTTGTAGCATTGAGTGCGCTGTATATCTGTTGGCTCAACGGATGGGCCGAATGACGCACCACTGCTTTTATCCAGCGTTCTTCTTCTGCGGTGAGAGCCGTCTGTTCTGCCACAAATTCCACGTTGGCTTCTGTGGATTGGGTGAGCGTACCGGTTTTATCAAAAACAATCATCGTGATGTTGGCAAGCCGTTCGACCACATCTGTGCCTTTAAGGTAAAACTGATGTTTCCCAAAAATGCGCAAGGTTGTGCCCAACGTGAACGGTGTGGAAAGTGCCAGCGCACAAGGACAGGCGATAATTAGTACGGCGGTGAAGACATTAACCGCGATCCCTGCATCTCCTCGCACATACCAGTAACTTGCCGCTAAGCCCGCGATGAGAAGAACTACCACGGTGAAATACTTACTGATGATGTTCACCCGGCTGCTCATCAAGGGAGCGGTGGTTTTGGTAAAGGTGTCATTATTCCATAGTTGGGTTAAATAACTTTGGGAGACTTCCTTAACCACCTCTAATTCAATACATTCACCTACTTGGCGCCCACCGGCGTATATGAGATCGCCGTTTTGTTTGGCGACCGGTTGGGATTCGCCGGTGACAAAACTGTAATCGATCAAGGCGTGCTCGCTCATCAACACGGAATCTGCCGGAATAAGTTCCTGATTGCGCACCAGAATGCGGTCGCCCACTTCCAACTGAGAAAGGGCAATGGTACGTTCGCCGTCATCTGTTTTGCGGGTGATGGCAATCGGGAAGTAGGATTTATAATCCCGATCAAACGAGAGCGTGTCATAGGTTTTTTGCTGAAACAGTTTGCCCAATAACAGGAAAAAAACCAAACCTGCTAGGGAATCCATGTAGCCGGCGCCGGTGTGGGTCACGATTTCGTAAACACTGCGCCCAAACAGCGATAAAATTCCTAAAGAAATCGGTACATCAATGTTGATCGCTTTCTGGCGAAACCCCTTGAGTGCCGATGAAAAATATTCCCAACTGCTGTAAAAAAAGACCGGCAACGCAAAAAGCAGATTGAGGTAACTGAACAGTTGCCGGAACGCAGGGGCGAGGGTTCCCCCAGAGAAATATTCCGGCAGGCTAAACAGCATGATGTTGGCAAAAAAGAACCCCGCTACCCCAATTTTGCGCTGTAACTCTTTTTGGCGGGAGTGCTGGGTATGCTTTTCCAGATCGGCAAGGTGGATTTGCGGTTCGTACCCAATCCCCGACAACAACTCCACCAGTGCTCGAAGCGTCAACTGCCGCGGATCAAATGTCACCAAAAGCGTTTTTTTCAGAAAATTCACCCGCGAGACCGAAACCCCCTCTGCCAACCGGTATAGATTCTCCAGCAGCCAAATACAGGAACTGCAATGCATTTGGGGGATGGTGAAGGTAACTTTTGCGGTCTGCCCATCATTAAAATCGAGTAGTTGTTGCTGGGTCGCTTCGTCCTCTAAATAGGCGAATTTTTCCGCATAGGGGGACGTTTCGGGAGAGATACCCGGCGCTTGATCAAGGTCGTAATAGGTGCAGAGATCATGCTGGTGCAACAGATCGTAAACCGTCTTGCAACCGTGACAGCAGAAGATTTTATCGCCTAGCGCAATGCTATCATCTTTGCACACATCACCACAGTGATAACACGTAAGCCCTGTTGCAGGTGAAACCGGTGCGCTCATGGATTAAGGGTCAATTTTTGAGGAATGATTGATAGTGATTATATGCGCAATGTGGGCAATCCGGTGTGAAAAGTCAAGGTTTTCTGATGGTTTAGCGGGCTTTGGTGTAGCGGGCTTAAAGAATGATGGCGGGTGTCTATTTGCCGGCGGATGGCTACTATCGCCAGATTGCATTTGCCAGTTTTTACGCTTTCCAGCAGGTATTCAGGAGGGGGGGGAGTAACAGGCGCATTGCCGTCACGACTCTCCTCCCTCTTTCTTTTATGCTTGGGTTGTGGTGCCCATCCGTAATTCCCGCGCGGCGTCGGTAACGGCATTGATTTTCACGGCATAACTGGTGCGATTTTCAATATCTTCATCCGTCACCAGATGAACATCCAGCAGACCATTGGACGTTTCACCGGTGCGTAGATAGTTTAACTCTGCTAGACAAATACTCCATCCTTCAAGCCAGTTTAGTAAGTTCTGCCGTTGTTCCGGGGTACCACTTACATGGAGTAGCAGATCGATGTCACTGCCGGGTCCGGCGGTGGCATTTTTGGTACTGCCAAACAGGTAGAACGCTTTGACGCCAAATCGTTGCGGGTCAAGTTGTGCGGCGATCTTTTCCGCCATGCGCAACCGCCAACGCCAGTGATCGTCATTGGATTTTTGCGGAGGGTAGGTCTCTTTAACGGCGATCTGCTCGTGGAATTCCGGCGGTTTGGCGGTTGTCAACAGCCCAACAGCTTCTTCGTCATCGCCGTTCATTAGCACGGTGAGTATTTGCCCGTGGGTGACTTCCGGGACATCGATCACCCGGATGACCTCCGCAAACGCCTCGTGTTGGGGCAATATCTCAGAAAAGACGTTTGGGCTTTCTGTTAAAAAGGATTCGTTGAACACGATACCTTCATCATCCGGGTAGAGCGGCAAATACCGGATGCCGGCTTCCACCAAATCTTGGAAAAAGTGGGTCCCGAAGGAGAGATCGGGCACGTAATTGCCTTTTTTGCGGGCAATTTCGATCAACATGGCGGTGTTGTTAATGTCGGAGTAGGTTACATTGACTCCCAATTTAATGTCTCCCCGGCTCCCCCAGCGACCGGGTCCCATCAAGATAAACTGCCGTTTGGGGAGTAATTGATTTAACTTGCCTACCGCGCGACCCACTTTGAATAATGCCTCGCGAGAATCCAGTTCCGCGTATTTTTGCGGGTCCACATACACAATGTGGGTGATGCCGGTGACGGTGCCGTTGGTTATGTAACGGTTAGCAGAAAAGATCAGTTCTTCTGGATTGATGTCCGTTGGAATTTCTGCCGGTTTGCTATCGGCGGCGTAGCTTTGGGGACGGCATTGGAGCAGATAAAAGTCCGTGCCGTCACAGGCAAATTCAATATCCACCGGTGTGCCAAGGGTCTGTTGCAACACGGTGAGTATGGCGTGAATCTTTTTGACAAAATTTGTATTTTTAATCAAGCCGTCAAACGTAACAACCATTTCATCGTGTTCAAAATCGAGGTGCATCCCCATTGGGGTTTGGATGTGATTTTGTTTGACGATAGAAACGACCTGATTGATACGAGGGTAATCGAACCCATGTTTACGCAAAAGGTCCTCGATTGGAATGGTTTCAAACTGGTTTGTTTTGAGGTTAATCACATCAATTTCTTTCGGTGAATACCAGATTTTTTCATCGACGGTGACATTGGCTCGTAACCCCGGCTGCCCTGGTGCGATTAAAATCGGGTAATCATTGGTACGATCCACAGCTCGGGTACCTAAGCCCGGGACGAGCCGTACCAAGCCATCGGAGCGTTTAATGCGGGGTGACCACCGGAATTCGTTGTTACTAAAAGCAACACCAGCATATGCCGGCAGAAAATAATCCCCAATGCGAGTCCCAGCGACTGCCTGAATCAGGATGCCCATTTCTTCATGAAAATCCAGCAGTCCTCGTTCGGCGCGGTACTCAATGGGGTCGGGTCCAAACGTAGAGGCGTAAACTTCCTGAATGGCATCGATCAATGCTGCCATACGTTCTGCTTTCGTACCTTGATTGGCAATAAATAAGGATTTGTATTTGCCCGCAAAGGCAGTTCCCATACGGTCTTCCAGTAAGCTGGAACTGCGCACTACCAGGGGTTGCGTGCCGAAATCATCGAGGGCGTAGGATAATCCTTTAATAATTTCCTCTGGAAAGTGTGAATTTTTAAATACTTGAATAATCGAGGGGTATTCTTGCCGCACTTGCCCAATGTCTTTGTATTTTTGCTCGACCACGTCTTCCAGATTGTTGTAATGTAAAAAACTGAGGATGGCATCTGAGGTAATGTACCACGTTTTCGGAATTTTGATGTCTTTTAGCAGGTCTTGCTGTTCTTTGGAGCGTTTCAAAATCCGGTTAGCTAAAACTAGCCCTGCCGCTTTACCGCCCAACTTACCCCGGCTATCAGTGGGATGGATCACGTGGTGCATCAAATCGTAAAAATCGGCTAGGGTGATGTACTCCTTGGCGATATTGACAAAATCCTGTTGGTCCATCAAAAAGCGCTGGATCAGCGAGACCCGGAATGCCTTTTCGCGCGGGCTGGAGAGTTGATGTCCTTCCGGGTCGAAATGATGATACCGCCCGATGGCATCTGCTACTTCACCCAGTGAGGTGCCCGCATTTTCCAGAATATTGACCAGAAAATTTGATTTTTCCTCTTTGATCCATTTTTGGATACTGACGAGTGTTTCCCCTTCTCCCAAATAGTCCGAAGCCAGTTCAAAAATCTGGTCACTGATGGAATCAATGTTTTTGATTTCACTGCGGCGTTGGGGGCGGTTTGCTTCGTTCACACTCAAAAGGTCACTATCTGTTTCGATTTTGGGGGTAAAATATTCCAGGAGGGCTTCGGCGGCTTTACAACCATTCCAACAAAGGTAATTTGCCATTTTGCGCGAGATGCGGCGCAGTAATTGGGGGTCTGTTTGGCGTAATAGCTCCAACGCAACACGCCAATTTTTGGATGCCGCGCCGGATTTCTCCCGCTGAAACACCTCTTTCAATTGGTGGTGTAAAATAAAATGGCTGATCCGGTCGGCAATGGTGTTGATCAACTTGCGTTCTTCTTGTAAAAAGGGACCTTCATCGATTGTGGGCATCTCTTCAAGGTAGTAAATGCTGATCTTTCCGACTTCCTCATCATGGACAATGATGGGGGCTTCCTGCACCCACGGCGTGGGTTCAAATTCCGCGGATTGGAAGACCTGATCTTGATAACAAATTTGGGCTTGGCAGATGTCGGGGTATTGCCAACCCGGTGGTAAATGATGAACGATTTCATTTAGAACTTCCGGGATCGAATATTCTGTGTGTACGGTGAGTTCTTCCACTTTATACAGGCAGTTGAGTTCTTTCGCTCGTTCTTGTAAATCTTGGATGATTTTATCCATCGGTTCATTTTTAGTGATCATGACTTTCCTTTCCTTAGCTCTTATGAATGACGCCGCGTCCGGTGCGTCCATCAACTTTAATTATGAGCGGGTTGTGCAGACGGATATGCCGTAAAAAGTGAGTTTCGTAGTGGTGATCCTGATGGTCGAGCCAGTTCCAATCAATGGGATATTTGCTGTGATGCGGCACTGAAAAGTAGCGAACTTGAAAACTGCTGATATTATGAAAAAAATGAGACCCTTGGCTTAGTTCCACATCCATATGGGGAAGGGTGGCTTCCACAATCACTTTCGCCCCAGAGATATGTACCCACCGTACCGGAATGCCCAACCAGGGGTCGGAACTGCCCCAACGTCCAAAACCAATGAGTAGATAAAATAGGTTTTCCGAGCGGAGTTTGTTGTTGAGTTGTTCCAATTCCTGTACGATTTGCGGGGTGTACTTGGCTTGGAACTCTTCCGGTTTGACATATAGGATGTCCTTTAAGGTGTTGATAATGCCATTACCCATCACATGGTCTGAAGCGGCGAGCGCATGGTCACTTCGCATTTCTCGTTCCGTAATGGTGACTTCCTCGTGCGAGACGACCATCGGTCGAACTTGTAACGCCCCAAATTGATGGGGATTCAGGGTCATGGCAAATTCCACTTCCACCGGCTCTTGGATGTGTTCCTCACACAGGGCAAGCAAGCGTTCGATTAGCGGATTTAATGGTATATCATTGAGATGTAAGATGGGGGCAAACGTAATAATGCGAGGTCCTTTAATACCCGTGCCCATGACAATTCGGGATGAATGGGGGTCGTAAGTGGAAGCGATGTAGCGCAAACTGCCATCGTATTCCGCATCATTTAGGTTGCATTTGACCAGATATTCCGTTTCGTGAATTGGATCGTATGCCGGTGGTTTACCTAAATTGACTGCCCAAAATTCCGTTTGAGTTTGTTTCAGCCAGTCGCGGATCGAGCCAAACGGGGGAGATACGCGAGGGCGCGCCGGTGAATATGCCCATGACACCCCGCCATCTACCACCGATTTACCCAATCCCAATGCCAAATTGACGACACCTTCCTCCGGTTTGGCGCCCCCCACCGGATAAAAATTGTATGATCGCGCCACGCCCGAAATAGTGGGATAAAATCGGTCCCCATGACGCCGCCCGACCACCTCCTGAATGATCACCGCCATTTTTTCATGGTGGGGTTCATTTTGGGTTTCTCGTAGATAATCTTGTGCTATGCTGAAGAAGGTTGATGCATAAATGAATTTCACGGCTTCTATCAATTTGTGGAACCGGACATCTGTTTCCACCTGATTATTGGGAATCATTTTTGTGCTGTAAATACCAGCGAATGGCTCGTACAGGGCATCTTCCAGTTTGCTTGATGAGCGCACCGCCAACGGATGTTTGTAGGAAAGCACCACCGCGCGCAAATCTCCGATCACACTACCGGGAAAGCTGCCTTTTTGGAACACATTGGCGATCACGTGGTCGGCGGGACCGGATTCGAGGAATTCATATAACCGGTTGTGTTCCATGAACGCATCAAATACATCGGTGCCAATCACCGTGAACGCAGGTACTTTCACTTGCACCGAGGGGAATTCAGCCGGATCGTAGCCTTTTGCCAGCAGGGTATGCAGAAAGACCAATCCTTGTGCTTTTCCCCCAATAGAACCCCCGCCGATGATGCTCGGATGGGCTTGACCATAGCTGTCATGCCGGTTAAAGCGCGGCAGTTCAGGCGAAATGTTTAAGTGCATGAGGGATGTCTCTTAAAAAAAGTGCCATTCTCTTTTTTCTGAAAACTCTGGAAAAGTGGTTTTTTATTGATTTATGGTGTCCTTTTGAGTATGAACCCTATTTTGTATTTTTGATGAGGATGTTGATTATGATGCTT
>RFFQ01000051.1 GCA_003697105.1 Gemmatimonadota bacterium
AAGCATCATAATCAACATCCTCATCAAAAATACAAAATAGGGTTCATACTCAAAAGGACACCATAAATCAATAAAAAACCACTTTTCCAGAGTTTTCAGTTATTAAAAAATCTGACCTAAGCCCAAGTGCCACACGCCTTCACTCAGGTGGGTCTTGGTGCTTTTTAATGGGATGGCATATTCCAACCGGATGGGTCCAACAGGCAAGTGATAGCGTATTCCTAGACCTGCCCCGTATTTTAAGTTGAGCAGGTTAACTTGATTCCAATAGCGCCAGACATTGCCCCCATCCAGAAAGATAGCGGCGGCAATAAAGCGCCAGATGGTGCTGCGTAATTCAAGATGTAGTGCGCTGTAGATACGTCCGGGTACCGTAATGGGGTTGCCTTGGGCATCCATGCTTTCCGCGCCAATGCTTTGTTCGCCGTACCCTCGCAAGGAGTTGGTGCCTCCCAGTAGAAACCGGTCATCGGCGGGGACTAACTCCGTAGAAGCCATCGGGAACACGTAGCCTCCTTCCACATTCATGCCGAGAACCAGTGGGAATCGCCCGGTCTTAAAATGGCTGTATTGTGCTGTGGTCTTATTAAAATCGATAGTCCCTCCTAAAAATCGGGTGGCAATCTCATCGGAAATTGACCAGTAATATCCGTGTTTGGGACGGAAGACGGCATCGCGGCTGTCTTGTGCGACAAATAGGCGTAGGGTACTTTTTGTAATTTGTCCGGCTTCTTGCCGGATTTCCGGCGATGCTTGTGCTGTTAGATCAAAGATATTGTCAATTTCTAAGCGGTAACGGGCGGCTAATTCCGCCTCCGGTTCAAATCGGCGAGACAGCCGCACGGTAATCCCGCTACGTTCGGTGCGGTAGGTCGGGTGTTTTTCCCGTTCGTGGAATGATTCCGTTTCCAGAGACAACCGTTGGGCTAATAGCCACGGGATCGAATAGGTAAATTGATAACGTTGTGAGCGTTCAATTCGGGTTTCCTGAGTGGACGTGCGATCAAAATTATAGGTTAGATAGGTTTGAAATTTTAGTCCATGCCGGTTATTCCACAAATTTTTAGAGCCCCACTCCACCAAAAAACGAAGCCCATCTTTAGAGCCGTAACCCGCACCAGTTCCGATCCAGCGAGGTTTATCTTCCCGCACATACACGTTCAAATCGACCACCGGTCGTTGCTGTTCGATACCGTAGGGTTCTAAAAAAGCATTGGTGAATAAGCCGGTGGCATAAATCGCCTTTTGGCTTTGCTGTAACTTTTCCATATCGAAAATATCGCCCGGCTTCAGGTACAACTCCCGACGGATGATCCGTTCGGTTACCCGCTGGTTACCAAACACATGAATCTGCCCAACCCGTACCTGAATCCCTTCATGGATTTGCAGGGTTAGATCGATATGCGAGCTATCTGGAAACTCCAGACTATCATGGATGGAAGCATAGATGTATCCTTGTTGGCTATACAGCGAATCGATCTTGTGGATTGCCTCCCGCAGTTGAAACGGGTCAAAGGGGTCTCCGTTTTTCAAGCGCAGTTGCTGGCGGATTGTCCGGTCTGATAAGACGGTATTTCCTGCAATGGTCACCTGATGGAGTTGGTATTTCCGCCCTTGATTTATGCGGATATGAATCGTCTCCCCTGCCAGCTCAATATGGATGGTGGCATTAATATAACCTTGTCGCCGAAAGTAATTTGCCAGACGTTCTTTATCCCGCACAAACAGCTCGTATTCGGACAGGGGCAATCCGATTTTCGTCCGCATTATCCCACGTAGCCGGTCTGGATGGGCAGACGTACCCTCAAAACTGATATGGCGAATGATTATATTATCAAAGACTTCCGGTTCTGCAGGTTGGGCGTGTGCCATTGCGTTGAGAACGCCGCTCAGATAAAGAAACATCCACCCGCCGGTTATTATCACCCGTAACCCCACTGCACCTAAGCAAAAAGACGGCGTCCAATTCGCCGTCTTTTTAGAATGAGTACCGGTAAACCTGATTTTCATTAGATATGGATTGCCTGCCCGAGGGCATCTCCGGTGGCTTCCATTATCGCTTCGGAGAGTGTCGGGTGGGCGTGGATGGTATGTAAAATCTCGTTTTCGGTTGCTTCTAGGGATTTCGCCAGCCCCATCTCGGCGATCATCTCGGTGGCTTCCGCACCAATGATATGCGCTCCTAACAGTTCTCCATATTTAGCGTCATAGATGACTTTGACGAATCCCTCACTTTCGCCAATGGCGAGTGCTTTGCCGCTGGCAGTGAAGGGGAATTTCCCAATTTTGACGTCATACCCGGCGGCTTTTGCTTTTGCTTCCGTCAGACCGATACTGGCTACTTGCGGTTGGCAATAGGTACAGCCCGGAATGCTCCCGTAATCCAACGGATGCGGGTTTAGTCCGGCGATGTGTTCTACGCAGATCAGCCCTTCGTGGGAAGCAACGTGCGCCAACCACGGTGCACCGATAACATCACCAATGGCATAAATACCCTCAACATTTGTCCGGTAGTATTCATCCACCGCGATTGCACCGCGTTCATAGTGAACCCCGATCTCATCCAGACCGATATTTTCTACATTCCCCGTGACGCCAATCGCCATGAGCGCCATATCACTGGTGAGGGTTTGGGTTTTGCCTTTTTTATCCGTGACGGTGACTTCCACTCCATCGGCGGTGGCGTGGCAAGATTCCACACGGGTTTCGGTCAGGATATTCATTTTTTTCTTTTTATAGATTTTTTCAAGTGTTCGGCTAATCTCTTCGTCTTCTACCGGCAGAATGTGCGGCATCATTTCCACTACGGTGATTTTCGTGCCAAAACAGTGGTACATGTAAGCGAATTCAATTCCGATGGCGCCGGCACCCAATACGATCATCGATTTTGGAATTTCCGGCAACGTCATCGCTTCCCGGCTGGTGATGATTGTTTTACCATTGATTTCCACGCCGGGTATTGTTTTGGGCCGTGCGCCTGTCGCAATGATGATATGCTTTGCGGTGACTTGTACCGTCTCGTTGTCCTTTCCATTGGTGACACTCAACTGGTTTTTACCGCTAAATGCCGCTGTACCGGCAATCACAGTGATCTTATTTTTTTTCATCAAAAAGCTGATACCTTTACTAAGCCGGTTTGCCACATTCCGGCTACGTTTGATTACTTTACCGAAATCCACTTCAACCTGATCGATTTTTAGACCAAATTCCGCACGGCGATGGTTGATAATCTCGTAAATTTCGGCATTTTTGAGCAAGGCTTTGGTGGGGATGCATCCCCAATTTAGGCAAATTCCACCCATTTCGGCTTTTTCGATTACGGCGGTCTTAAATCCTAATTGGGCGGCGCGGATCGCGGCGACATAACCTCCGGGACCGCCCCCGACAACCACCACGTCAAACGTTTGAGGTGTACTCATTATGTGAACTCACTTCCATCAAAAGGTTATAAGGACTCTGGTTTACTGTATTTCAGAACCGGTATCATCATCCCTAAAAAGATGATATTTCGGATAATACTGATCCACAATTCCGTACTTGAACCCGGGTTGCTTCCTCCCGCTGAGGTACATCCACAATGAATATTTAACCCCCGAAAAATTGCACTGCTAAGGGCGACAATAAAAACCAATAACATCCCGTTAATCAGGATTACCGCGCCTTTGGGCATATAATTGAGGACGAGAAACAAACCGGCTAAAAATTCAATCCACGGCAGAACTAAGGCGATGAGATTTGTATATGCATAAGGAATCAATTTATAATTTTGAATATCTTTTGCGAATTCCAACGGCTCGACAATTTTATGTAAGCTCGCATAGATGAAAAAGATGCCCACGATCAGGCGGAAACTCATCACCACGAATTCATTTTTCATAATCGCTTGTAATTTTGCCATTATTCGTGCTCCTCGGATGAGATCGGATAGCCGGCGGCAAGCCATTCATTCCACCCGCCGATAAACACAAAGATTCGGGAGTACCCTAGGGTAATGAGTTCTTCCGCCAGCAATTTGGAAGCGTCACAGTCTGCTCCGTCACAATAGACAACGACCAGTTGATCCGGGGGAATATCTGCCAATTGGTCCATGTAATCCATCACCGCGTCATACGGAATATTGATGGCGCCTTCAATGTGTCCTTCCGCGTACAGATCGGCATAGCGAGCATCAATAAAGACACCCATTTTTTGCTGGTAGATGTCGTGATATGCCTGTTCAAGGGTCACGGCTTTAAATGCTTCCAACGTTGAGCCGTGCTGGTAACGTGGGGGCAACTCCAGAGGGGTTGATACTGAATCGACAACTGGAGGGGATTCTTCGGGTATTCCTGCAAATTCAACCGCTTTTTTCTGAGCGATCCAGCCGACGGGATGTTTGCGGGTCATGTTGGTCGTGATGCCAATGGCTATCGCCAATAACACAATCAGTATTGCTTGTAGAATGGGTTTGACCATACCTGAATCCTATTTATTTTTGGGTTTTGGCACAAATCCGACCACCGGAATTTCGAGCGCTGGATACGTTGGGGGGTCAAATTCAATCCGTATCCGTGTGTTGATGCGCTCCACCGTTTTTGCCTCGCAGATGCCGCGCAAATTCACTTGGGATTCCGGCGGAATCTCATTTGCCGGTAGCTCAAACCGGACATTTTTTAAGCTATCTACGGCACTCAGGGTTTTGATCGATATGGGTTGGTTGGTATTGTTGATCAAGCTGATCGTTCGTTCGCGGGTCTCACCGATCCAGACGCGGGCAAAATCCATCAGGGGTGGTTCGTACTCAACCGGCACGATAACCACACCGGCGATATGGAATTCTTCCACTGGGCGGCGTGGATCATTTGTCAACAGTTTGATGCGGTGTCCAACGAGTCCGCGATCTTTACTGGAATCATACCGGATGGCAACACTGCCCGTCGCGCCCGGTACTAAGCGCTCCGCTGAGAGGTGCGCCAGTGTACAGCCGCACTCAGTCTTGACTTCATGGATAATCAGGGGGGCATCTCCCCGGTTTTGGAAATGAAACTCAAAGTGTAGTGTGTCCCCTTGAAAGATCGTGCCAAAGGGGGTGCGTAGCGGGTTTAGCCGTTCAATTTGCGGGGCGGCATTCGCCCCCCCGAGCATCCCGCTAAACAGTATTAGGCTGAGAGCGATCATTCGGTGCATGGTTTTTTAGCCTAAAATAGAATATCCACCATCCACAATGAGGGTCTGTCCATGAATCATTTTCGCAAAGTTACTGCACAAGAACAGTGCGGCATCTGCCACATCATCGGGGGTTGTCAGCCGTCCTGCCGGTGTCTTTCGTTCTGATTCCGTGAGCAATTCCATCCGGTTGGGGAAGTGCTTCAGGGCATCGGTATCAACCACTCCCGCGGAAACGGCATTCACATTGATATTGTGTGGTGCTAGTTCTAGCGCCAGATGGCGGACTAGGGATTCCAGCGCCGCTTTGGATGATCCAACGGCGGTATAGTTGGGAATGGCACGAATTGCCCCTAAACTAGAAACCGCAACAATTTTGCCGCCTCGATTTCCCATCAACGGGCGAGCATGTTGAACCAGCGGCAACAGCGCGGCGGCATTGATTTCCATCGTGTGATTCCAGTGTTTCAGGGTCAGTTCTAGTGCGGGCTTTAACACCCCGGAGGCGGCATTGCTGATCAAAATATCCAAAGTGCCAAATTCGCTCTGGATGGTATCGAACATCCGGTCAATATGATCCGGTTCTTTGACATTAGCTCGGATCACAAGTGCTTTTGACCCCGACGCTTCGATTGCTTGCGCGGTTTCTTCTGCCGGTGTCCGGTGGCGGACATAATTGATTGCCACATCCGCACCGGATTCTGCCAGCCGGCGGGCTATCGCTTGACCAATCCCGCGTGACCCACCGGTAACCAGCGCTTTTTTGCCTTGCAAATCAATTTGAGTTGCCATAAATCTTTCTTAATTTGGGATCGTGTGTAACGTAGGTTAATATGGGCGGTGTTTTATGTACCCTCGGGTTGTTTCACTGCCCAACCCGGGTCGCGCCCAGAAATCGGCTTGAAAACAAAAACCTCCTCTGGTACAATGGAATTCAAAAATCACTCTAACCACCATCGTATAAGAGGAGGTTATGCACATCGAGAAAACAACGCCAATGTACCATCCATGCTACCGAGTTGTCAAGCCCCAAATTACACGTTTTTCGGCAACTATTGCCCCCCTCAAAATCTGCAATTGGCAGGGAAAACCTTCGCCGCCCTGCGGGCACTCGTTTTCGTTATCTTTATGTCAAAAATACCGTATCCCTTCTCATGAAAAAAGCCCTTCCTTAGGAAGGGCTTGGGCAGTGGTGATCCGCCTGGGACTCGAACCCAGGACCACCTGCTTAAAAGGCAGATGCTCTACCGACTGAGCTAGCGGATCATCATCCTTATTTTTGAAGGCGTCGCAATATATCATTTTTAGAGAGAGATGTCAACCCTTAAGCCTAAAAAATCTTAGTGACCCATCTCGTTTTCACAGGAAAACGCTTGACCCTCTTCTCCAAATCGATTATTTAGAAGCACCCCACGGATTCCCCCAACGTTATTCTTTTCCCTATTCACTCTATTTTTTTAAGGAGTTTTTATGCGTCACCTTATTTTTACTGGTTTAATCAGCCTGTTGGTCGTGTTTCCGGTTGTAATGGCGGCAGAAATTGCGCCGGAATTGGAAGCACAACTGCAACAGATGGACGATGAGGCGTTTATTACCGTCATGATCGAAATGGCGGATCAGTTTGATACGCCGGCATTGGACCGCGATTTGAAACAACGCCGTGCTACCCGCCAACAGCGACATTATGAAGTTGTTACGGCGTTGCAAGATTGGGCAAACCGTACCCAAGCAGATGTTCTCAACTGGCTTGACCAGCAAGAATTGCAGGGTAAGGTTCAGAATGTGCAAAGTATGTGGATCAGTAATCTGATTTTTGCGGATATGCAAAAAGCGGTTGTTTATCAACTGGCGGCTTTTGATGAAATTGCTACGCTCCACCCGAACTATGAAATGGAACTCATTGAACCCGTTCGCACCGAAAATAGTCGGGAAACCGGTTCCTTACGGCGAGTTGAATCCGGTTTGGAAGCCATCCGCGCTGATGAAGTGTGGGCAATGGGCATCAATGGTGAAGGCACACTGGTTTCAAACGTGGATTCCGGTGTGGATGGGAATCATCCTGCGTTAGCCGACCGGTGGCTCGGTCTGGAAAGACCGTGGCAAGAGTGCTGGTATAATGCCCAAGACCCCAATGGTTCTCAATTTCCCATCGCGGTGGACGGGGCACACGGCACGCACACCATGGGGACGGAAACCGGTCTGGGGGTGGCTACAGGAGATACCATCGGGGTGGCATGGGGTGCTCAATGGATTGCCGCCGGTGTGGAATTCAGTGGTGGTAGTACCCAACGGCTCGTCAATTCCCTGCAATGGATCGCCAACCCGGATGGTGACCCGACCAACGATGATGATGTCCCTGATGTCTGTAATAATTCGTGGGGAAGTTCGACCCCATGCCGCACAGTATATGATGGTGTGATCCAAAATTGTGAAGCCAACGGGTGCGCGATTGTCTTCTCCGCCGGAAATTCAGGTCCGGGACCCCAAACGATTGGTAGTCCGGCAAGTTCAATTTTGACTCCTTACACGGTCTTTGCCGTAGGTGCGGTGAATGGGCATGGTAGCAACCCACCGTATCCGATTGCGTCCTTTAGTAGCCGAGGTCCCTCCGGTTGTGATGGGCAAACTATCAAACCGGAAGTGTCCGCGCCGGGGGTGGAAGTCCGCTCCTCCGTGCCGGGCGGTGGGTATCAAAGTTCCGGCTGGAGTGGCACCTCGATGGCGGCACCGCATGTCTCGGGAACGATGGCACTGATGCGCCAAGTTGACCCCAATATTGAAGTGGATGTGATGAAAGATATTCTGATGAGTACCGCCATTGATCATGGCAGTCCCGGTGAAGATAATGATTATGGTTGGGGTGTCATTGATGCGTACGCTGCGGTGATGGAAGTCTTTGCCCGGCTCTCTGCTTTTGAAGGGACCGTGACAGATGCCGAAAGCGGTGAGGAACTGCGGGAAACGCATGTTTATATTGAGGATACCGCGTTTGAGACCGTCTCCGATGTGAATGGCTTCTACCATCTCTCTGCCCAACCCGGTGAATATTTTATCAGCGCCGAGCGGTTTGGGTATTATGATTTTGTCTCGGAAATCAGTTATACCATTGCCTCCCAAGAAACGATCATCGTTGATATCGAAATGGATGCCCGCCCTACCGGTACGCTTTATGGCATGGTGACCGATACCCAAGGTAATCCGTTGGAAAATGCCGGATTTTCACCGGTGGGTGTGCCGGTGGACCCCTTTTATACGGACGGTAATGGGGAATATGCTGTTGAACTGCCGGGCGATTATGAATACACGTTGTTTGTGTATGCTCCCGATCATGACCCGCAGGAAATTACAGTTGAAATCCCAGCCGGTAGCGAGGTAGAACTCAATGTGGAGATGGTTTTTGTGCAAAGTTTTGAAGAGTCTGATGGGGGTTTTACATTAAGTGGGAGTGGGAATGAGTGGGAGTGGGGTGCTCCGACTGAAGAAGGAGGACCCGCTTTTGCCTACAGTGGTGACTATGTTTGGGGCACGGATTTGGATGGCGTCTATGGTTCCAACCGGCGTTATAATCTGATTACCCCCACGTACCATATTGGCATTGATTCCACTGCTAAATTGGTATTTTATACGTGGTACGAACTCAGCGAAGGGTGGGATGGCGGCAATGTCGCTATTACCACCAATGCCGGTGAGGATTGGACGATCATTGACCCGGTGGGTGGTTATCCCGATGATTCCATTGTGGGATTAGGTGGTGCGCGTGGTTTTACGGGTGATTCCGATGGTTGGGAGCGGGTTGAATTTCCGCTAGCGGACTATCTTAATCAAGATGTGCAATTCCGCTTCCGCTTTGGTAGCACAAACGATCCCCAACGAGGTTGGTTTATTGACAATTTCGCGCTGTACGGTTCGACCGATTTTGGGATCGATGTACCTTCCACCCAGACGCAGATTCAAACACCGCTTTACTATGAGCTACACCCAAATTACCCCAATCCGTTTAACCCGTTTACGCTGATCCATTACCAAATTCCTCGGTCGGATTGGGTCTCCTTGCGAATTTACAACAGCGAAGGCCGGTTAATACGGACACTCGTCGAGGGTGAACAACCCGCCGGCGCCTATTCCGTAGAATGGGATGGTAAACGAGCCGACCGACGCCCCGTACCGAGCGGTATCTACTATTACCGCCTCGATGCCGGAGAGTTTAGCCAAACCCGTAGTATGGTTCTCCTCAAGTAAATCGCACCGTTGTAAGCGGTAATCGAACGTCAAAACCCCGTGAGTGAAATTATACACTCACGGGGTTTTTTAGAAGACAGAATTTAACGCGGTAACGCGTGTTCATGACGGGGTTAATACCAATTCATGAACTCATTTTTCAGATATTCGTGCATCATGGCATTTCGATCGGTTTCGCTGGGAGTTTCCAGATATTTGAATGGCGAATCTTCCTCGTTGGATAAGATGGAATGGCAGGTGGTGCAATCATAAGCGATGGTAGAACCATCTTCGGCAACTAGATTTTGATTATGGCAACGAAAACATCCGTCTTCTGTGCCGCGATGCCCGATATGGCTGGGATATGTACCCCATTCGATCTGCATCTGATGGTGGATATTACGGTTATACACCGCCTGTAACACCGTAATTGCTTGATCAATTGCCGCCATTTTTTGCCCGGCAATGCGGGGATAGTTGCGCTGGTAGAACCCGGATAGATGGGCTTCAATACCACTCATTGCCGCCGCCTGATTGGGATAATTCGCGGTGATGGCGCTCAATGCTTCTCGTTTGAGATAAGGCAATGACCGGTCTAACAATCCCTTGCGAATCCGGTCGTCAATTGCGGTTTCGGGGTCTTCATAGATGTGGGTTGCCCGATTGTGGCAATCAATACAATCGAATGTTCGGATATCCTCGGCGTGGGCATCCTCGTGCAGGCGTTGGTTCGTATAGCGCTTAAAACTGCCATCTTCTTGCCGGACTTCCACCCAAATCATTTTTTTGCGCTCATCATTTACGGAAGCATAGCGAACTTCATTTTCTTTACCGATGTGCCAATGAATGCCGGCTCTTTCACCCGGATGGCCGGTGTCGATTTTCAGCCCCAAGGTGGTGTACTTTGGTGTGGAAGTTGAATCGCGGTCATAATGGATAATCGTTTTGAGTTTACTTCCGTAAAATTTATCGGGCCAATGACATTTTTCACACGTTTCGCGAGCGGGGCGTAGGCGGTGAACCGGTGTGGGTATCGGGCGACTATAGATATCGAACGCCGCCAACACCATTTGCCGGGCGCCGTTCAACTTCGAGTCGATCAGGGCATCCACACCTTCTCCCACATGGCATTCCACGCACTTCACGCGGGCATGGGGGGAATCCTGATACGTTGTCCATTCTGGGTTCATGACGGTATGGCAGGTTGTGCCGCAAAATTCTGGTGTATCCATAAAATGCAAACCCCGTACACTTGCCCCACCCATAAAAATCACATTGATTAATGTTAGGATGGCGACGGTCAAGAAGAGCCGCGATCCGGTTTGATGTGCCACCACATCATCTGGGGAAAAGCGCTCGTTCAGCAGTTCTTTGGTTGATTTTCCCCGTTGTTTGGTGTAGCGCCACCAGCCGATGGGGATCAGCACTAGCCCGATCAAAAAGAGGGTGGGGAAGGTCAAATAAGTAATCAGCCCCATGTACTGATTGGTAAAGATGCCGAGAATCCGGGCAAATTCTAAAATAATAAAGGTAATAAAGGAGGACGTTGCCAGTACTACCCCAATTTTGCCAAACCAGTTGACCGAAATACCGCGCAGAAAATTCAGATATTTTTGAAACATAGTTGTGTTCTCCATTCGCGCCTATTTCGGGCAAGCGCGGGAATTCCACACTTGCCCGGTAAAATCATCATCTTAGTTTTTCTGGGCGGCTTCTTCAAACAGCGGTGCATAAATTTTTTGAATCTCGCCGGAACGAATGGCGGCTTTGAGTTCCTCTGTCGGTTTGTTGACCCATTCGTGCATGGGGTCATTGGCAATCATATCATCAATGATTTTGTTGACATCCGGATCGTTATATTTGCGAGCTTCGGGGATTAGTTTAAAGTAAAAGTGCTGAGCAACTTCATAAAATCCGTGCCACCACGTGTAGTCTGGACCCATCATGGACGCCCCATGACGCGCTCGACGCCCCTCATGATGCCAAAGCTCCCAATAAATCCACTCTATTTTATTACTAAAGGATGCTTTATTTTCCAGCAATCCTTTTTCCTTGATGGTGTTGAGAATAGCAGTTGCGGGTTCCGCATATTTTTCATTGTAGAGCCGCACGGTGGCATCATATTGGTAAAAGTGCCCATCGGTGAAACCGGGACCATGACACGCGACACACACATCTTGCATATTTGCCCGGCGTTGTTCCCAATTATCCAGATGTTTAGATTTTGGTGGACGGAGCGTCCATGCAATGCGGGTTCCGGCATCATGCGTGATTGGTTGATTCTTGGTGGCGGACATGTGACACGTGGCACACGTGGGGGCAACGTAGTAATCCTCACCCACCACCCATTTATCCGAATCCAGATTCATTTTATCAATGTTAGTGTAATACGTGTTGCCGTGTTTGGACTCTTCATACACTTCTTTTTGCGGGTGATCCGGTCCCAGATGGCATTTGGAACAGGCTTCCGGCTGGCGTGCCTGCGCTTTATCAAAGCTGTGACGGGTGTGGCACGCATTACACGATCCGTTTGAACCGTCCGGGTTAAGCCGCCCAATACCGGAATTGGGCCACGTTGAACGGTGGAGCTTATTCGGCGAAGATTCGTCAATCTTCACTTTTGCTCCGTGACAACTTTCACAACCCAGTGCGGCAACGGGTGCACCGGCGGTCACATGTGCCAGATACGCATCTTTGGAATCCAGAATTTTACCGGCGGAGGCATGATATGACTCTTGAAATTCTGTCGATTCTTTCTCATGACAACGCCCGCAGTCCTTCGGCGTTACCAACGTGGCAATGGTGGCACCATGATGCTCATAAGCATCTGGATCGTCCTTTTCTGCAACGTGACAACTGATACAGGTCACTTTATGAAACGCATGTTGGGACTCATACCATTGCTTGTACAAGCCGGGGGATTTCTCCTTGTGGCAGGTCATACATTCTCCGGCAACTTTGGGATCCACGCTGGATAATGCCGGATTGGCGCTGAAGATCACCACGATAAACGTCGTGATCACTCCTATTAACACAAAATTTCTCATTAGATTACCCTCCTTACAGGTCATCGTTTAGAAATTAACAATGGTTTGTCCATAAACCCAACCGGATGCGTCTTCACCGTACCAATCCTTGAAAACATCTCCGGGTGAAAAAGCAGAAATACCGCCAGTAAAGCGAATATTGGCGTTGTAGGTGTAGATCAGAGTCAGGTCGATCTCCGTCCCAAGAGCTGTTTCTTCCGTTCCATCCGAGAGAAGCGCATCCTGAGCTAGACTGAACAGGTGCAAATCGCCCTTAAACAATAAATTCTCACGCGGTGTGAAACCGGATTTCAGCATGATGTCAACCAGACCCTTGTTTTGAGTATTCACCGGTATGTTGGTGAAATAATCCATGAAGCCATAAAACTTATGGTTAGTGGCGTATAAGGTATCGAAGCATTCATATTCTTCGGTTTCTGGATCATCGCCCGTCAGTATATCCATTCCCAGACCGACAAACGGTTTCAGATGATGATTGAACTTATACATCGCGAAAACGGTCAACATACCTGCCGCAATGTCGGTATCACCAAAATTGGTGGTACCTCCTTGAAATGCTAACTCAGCTTTTAGATTCAAACCACCAAAGTTCCCCTTGAAGTAGGTGCCAATCGTGGCTCGCTCCAACAGCGCGTCTTCATCAGCGTTTTCTTGGGCATCCTGCTCCGCCAACACATACACGTCAATGGCATAATTATCGGCGGGTTTAATCTGGGTATATACCCCGGAAAATGTCTGGTCACCGTCATTTTCGTCCGGCGCTTGATTCGATTCATAAAGTTGTGTATTGAATAGATCGATCTGCACTTTACCGAATGATAACATCGCCACGCCGCCATCGAAAGACCGGCCCACATTGTGCCAACCAACGGCTCCGATTAACCGTTCATTGCCATAAACCATCTCCATACGACCCATTTTGATCGATAACCAATCCCACCAGAGCCGGTTTACTTGAAAATAGGCTTGGTGCAGATCGACATTCGCCGTAGAGGAGAGGGTAGAGGCTTCTGTCCCGTAAATTCGAGAATCTTGCAACTGAACAAAAGCAAGCCATCCCTGAGGAGAGGTCGCTTTGATGTTGATCCGGGTTCGTAACGCGGTAACGTCATATGGATCGGTATCACTGTTGAAATCTTTGTCAATACTTTCTCCACGAACCCGTAATTGCCCGCCAATAGTAAGTTCTGTTTCTTGTGCTCCTAACCAAGACGGGGTAATTAGTAAAACAGATAACACTATTAGACTGAAATAACGCATCATAAAACCTCCATAACAAGTTTGAAAAATGAAACCTTTCGCGGGATATGTATTTGTACTGCCATCCTTCCCGGAAAAGCTAGATAAATAGAACTGTAGGATAATAGATAGGTAAAACCGGAATGACTTACCTTGACTTTAGTCAATTTTGTAAAACCTTACGCATAAAAAAAGAGCCAGATGTCTGGCTCTGTAAAAGGAAATGAGGAATTATAGGGCAACCCACTTAATCCGCAAGGGTGTTATGCGGCAGGTCGCATTTCATTAAGGGGGGTTTCTTGGATAGTTGCTTTATTGGCAAAGTCAAAAAAACCGCACAAATCCAGTGTTTCAAATGCGGCACTTCGGGGATTCACCACGAAGATGATCTGAATTTTCTGCTGGTTCAGTTTGGAATACAATCCAATCAGATGACCAATAGCAACCGATGTTAATTGCCGGAGTTGGTATAAATCAAAATAAATTTGGGTGATGTTATCCAAATTTTCCGTCCAGTATTGCAA
>RFFQ01000052.1 GCA_003697105.1 Gemmatimonadota bacterium
AACGATTAAGTTAAGGTGTTTCCGCGGGTAACAAAAAATGAAGCCTACGCGGGGGATTTCGTAGCGGAAATGTAGCTTCAACGCAAAGTTAGATGGAAGTCGGATCCCGTCCGACTCACCTCACCCGAAGTTCGGATTGTGTCCTTCACTACCCTCGGAACCTGTATAAAATAACAGGTGACCACCCGATATGGGAATAGCTTTTAATTTACTGATAAACAACAGATTACCGGTTTGCACTCAGGACACTTGAGCGCCGAAGCGCTCTTTTTGACCGTTTCGACCGCCATCTTCAACGCCTGACGGATTCGGGTTAACATTTTGGTTTTGATCGACCCCGCCAGAAACCCATACGACCGGATTTTCTGAAACCCCTTCGGCAACACATGACTCAAAAATCGACGTAAAAACTCTACCGGATTCAATCGCATCGTCTTGGTCTTTCCACCATCGCGATAATCCCGATAACTGAACTCCACCCCATCATCAGTCACCTCCAAAATCCGCGAGTTGGCAATCGCCACCCGATGGGTGTAACGACCCAGATACTTCACCACCGCTTCCGTAGTTCCAAACGGCGCTTTGGAAAAAATACGAAACAGACCCCGATTCCGATCCAACAGAAAATAATCGAACAATTGACGATCCCGCAGATGTTCAATCGACCCGCTAAACGTCAACTGGCGCTACAACCTCCGCAGCCCCGCCAGAAATTTACCCTTAAACATCCGCGACATCGCCTTCACCGGAAAGAGAAATTTGCCTTTATATTTCGATTCGACCCAGCGCCCGTCCGTCGTGAGACCCCCCGCCGGGACAATCCCATGAATATGAGGATGATAGGATAACGTCTGTCCCCACGGGTGTAAAATCGAGATAAACCCGATCTGTGCCCCCAGAAATTTTGGATCAGCGGCAAACGTCTGCAACGTCTCCAACCCGATCCGCCAACTCATGCAAATCACCGGTGAATGTCTCGAAAACCCGAACCGAATCAGCCGACAAATGGGGGAGCAACTGCTACCCATATCTCCGCCGAACCCACATCAATACCCGCAGAATTCGGGTGGGCAATCGCCAGATGCTCAAATTTAACCGGTGGCTTCTTACCCTTACGATGACGCTTCATAATCCAATCTCCTATCAAAACCGTGATAAGATACAGTGAGTTCGATAGAAGATAGGGCATCAGAGACGAACCACAAGTTTCATCGGTCAACGAAATGACCGAACATAGGGACAGCTAACTTGTGATTAGATCGATCGGATCGATCTAATTCTGTGGATTAAAAGTTGTTTAGATCGATCAAAAAACCGCGATTTAATCGATAAATAAATCGAATATCGCGGTTCATATCTAAAATTCCCCGTTTCCAGTGAAACGATAGATGAAGTACTCTTTTTCAGAAAATACACGGATGAGGTTAAAAGATCAAGTGTAAAAATAGGTTATTTTAGCAAACTTAAAAATAGTTGGGGCGCGTCCGCCTAACGATGTTGATAACCGTATCCAAAAAAGCATCAACGAGCACATTGAAAAAGAAGCGCATCTACCCCGAATAGACACCAATTTCTTTGGCGCTGAGGTCTGCATGGTAGGAACTCCGTACTAAGGGACCGGATGCCACATGCTGAAAACCGAGTTTGTAACCTTCCCGCTCGTACAATTTGAACTCATCGGGGTGCACAAAGCGATCCACCGGCAAGTGCATTTTGCTGGGTTGCAAATATTGCCCGATGGTGATAATATCGACCCCTACATTGCGGAGGTCATGCATCACTTCTATCACCTCATCCGGGTGTTCACCGATGCCCACCATCAAGCCACTTTTGGTAACCAACCCTTGATCTTTAGACCGTTGTAATAATTCTAGCGTACGAGGATATTTTGCTTGCGGACGTACCCGAAAATAGAGGCGCGGGACAGATTCAATATTGTGGTTTAGTACATCCGGTTTAGCATCTATCACCCGTTGGAGGGCATCCCAATTGCCCATAAAATCTGGGATAAGCACTTCCACTTTGACATGGGGGGTGGTTTGGCGTACCAACCGGATGGTTTCAGCAAAAATATCCGCACCCCCGAGCTTTTGGTCATCTCGATTAACAGAGGTGATCACGGCATACCTTACGCCCATTTTTTGGATGGCATCGGCAACGCGAGCCGGCTCATCATAATCGAGCGCCTCCGGTTTACCGGTTTTCACCGCACAAAAACCACAACTCCGGGTACACACATCCCCCAAAATCATGAACGTAGCGGTGCCATGTGCCCAACATTCACCCATGTTAGGGCAACGAGCACTCTCACAAACGGTATGTAATTCATGCCGTTTCACCAGATCGAGCGTTTTTTTGTAAGTTTTTCCTGACGGCATTCTTACTTTTAGCCACTCGGGACGGCGTCCGAGTGGTTTTTCTTGGGAGGTTTCTGGGATAAGTTCCTGAGATTGAACAATATTCAGATTACGCATAATGTCCTCATTTGATGAAAATACGATTATTCCTTACCGCTAGAGCCTTCTAACATGCGGAGTTTGTATTCCAGTTCTTGCCGTTGCAGTTCGGCGTCTTCTTCTTGTAACAGCAATTCTCGTTGGCGGAGTTCCAGCTCTTTTTCGCGAATTTTCAGAAATTTCAGCCCTAAAATAAACGCGAAAACCAACGCCGGAGACCCCACAAAAATACTTATGATTGCCACAATCGCTTCAATATCCACTACTATATTCCTCCATTTTGCTCATCTTCCAACAAACGCAATTTGAACTCCAAATGTTGGCGTTCTAACTCAGCTTCTTCTTCACGGACAGATACTTCACGCTCCAGTAATTCCACTCGCCGTTCTTGAATCTGCAAAAACCGGTTACCCAGAATATAGGCAAAAATAAGTGCCGGTAAACCAATCATTGTACTTAAAATTGCCACAATGGGGATCAAAAATTCCATAAAAACAACCTCTTTCAAATGATATTCCCAAGAGTACTCTTTTCCGGGGATTTCGTCAACAGCAAAACGAAAAGCACTTGCGGGATGACACAAGTGCCCTCAAGCGGTACTCAAAATACGACCCCAAATTATTGGCGGAGTGCCTCAAGCCGCTCTTGTGCGACCATTGCCCACGTTTCCGGCGGTTGGGAGGCGAGGTAATCTTGCCAATATTGCCGTGCTTGGTGGTGCCAGTGACGTTTTTCCGCATAAACCGCCAAATTGAAATACGTATCCGCATTCATTCCGGCTTGATTTTCCAATTGATGGAATCGTTGTTCAGCCTGTTCCAGCCGGTCTAGTTCATACAACGCAATCGCTAAGGCACTGGTAATATGAATATTCTGGGTTGTAACCACTTCACATAGGTCGATGATCGATTCCCATTGGCGGAGTTCACCGAACAAGCTGATCGCATACAATCGCGTATCGAGGTCTTGGGGGTGGTGTTTTAAATACGTTTTAAATTGATTACCTAAGGCGGTTAATGCCAGTCGTGCGTCCATATTGGGTTGGTTTCGTTCTGCTGGCGGCAGCATATACGGGAATTTCCAATCCACAAACTCCATATTTTTTTGAAGGGTCTGAAATTGGTGGATCAGAGCGGGTGCGCTTAAAACCATTCCGTTGGCGGTTGGGGGAGCCACTGCCGAGACGGTTTGGCGGGGGGCAACCGTTCCGGCAAAGGAGTGAGTTAGAGGCGGCGGCGCGGGAGCAGAACGTTGTAAATCCGACAACATCGAGGCGCCACCGGAAGATTCAGTGGAATACGGCGTGACCTTAGAATATCCCTCATCCGGGGCTTGATCCACCTCGGCGAGGGGCTGATCTCTCAATAGATAGTCATCAATTGTTTTTTCTGGAGCAATACCCGCCGGGATATTCTTCTCATCCGTTTCCGATGAGGTTTCTGCCGGCTCATCCGGCAGGTCTTCTGCAATGGGTTCCGGCAAGGGGGAAGGCAAGATCGTCTCCGGTTGGGGGGTTGTCACATCGTTTCTTTTTGTTTCTGCCAACACCGGTTTTGTAGGGGTTTCCTCAGGAGAAGCCTCATCCATCAAGATTTCCGGCAAGTTAGCGTCTTCCGCCGGTTCTTCGCGTAACTCTGTAGGAATGGCGCTGAAGCCCCGCCCCGAATGTTGTTCTTCCACAACCGGCTCCGGTGGGGGTTGCTGGTTATAAAGCAGAATACCGGTCACCAAAACAAAAATAGCCGCCATAGTTCCGATCCAGCGGGGGGTACGTACCGTATTTTTTAGCCACATCAGCATTGTAAATTGACGAGCAGAAGCGCCGCTTGCCGCAAGGCGGGAAGGTGCGGTGGTCGCCTCCGACAACCGGTCTTCGTGGAGGATCACCAACATTTCCCGGCAGTAGGCACACTCTGCTAAATGCTCTTCCAGCAAATCCAGTTCTGCGGGAATCAAACGATTTTCCAAAAATCCGTTCAGTAAATTGGCATCGCATGTTTCTACCGAATTATGTGTCAAATCGGGTGGAAATGTGGTTAATAAGTAGCGAATTAAGGCGCTATTTTTCATGGGGCATCCGGTTTGGTTTTGATCTCAAAAAATTCAGTTTTGTTCATGACGGGAAATATCACATATCATGCACCATTTCTTCACAAAATTTCCGAGGGGAGGGGTCAATCCGCTCGGATGGTACCTTTCAAGTTTAAGTCTAAATCCTTCATAACAAGGGAAAAATACTCAAATGTTTCTTCCTTGCTGAGTCCGAATGTACCCAACATTTCACGCTCAATGGCGGTGCGTAGTTTCTGCCGAATCTTTGCCAACCAGCGGCTGGCAGTGGATTCGTGCACATGGTACATCTCGCCGATGGTTTTTTCTTTTAAGCCTTTGAAATAGTAATAATCGACAAGGTTTTTTTCTTTAGCATTCAATTGTTGAAAGGCTTTGGGCACAACTGCGCGGAAGATTTCCCGGTATTTTTTTTGTTGGTACTGTTCTTCGGGCGATCCGGTCTGTTCATCAGCAAGACGACTTTCCAAATTGGGTGGATGGTCATCATCATCCCCTTCAACGGGCGAAAAGGGGACTTCATTAGCACGTGATAATTGGCGATGCCGATCAACAACTTTCCGATAGACGATAATCCGTAGCCACCCTTTGAGGGAACCTAACCCATTATAAGAGGCGATCTTAGAACTGGAATCATCCGCCTCAGAAACCGGTATATACAGGTCTGCCAAGAGAGAATCCGCCAAATCATGAGCTTTTTCCGAATTTTTTAGATATTTCAGCGCCACCTGATAGATAAACGGCTGGTACTCTTGCTGAAAGATTCCCCATGCCGCATTATCGCCTTGCGCACAGGCGGTTGCCAGAAATAAATCGTCCAAAACTAGAGATTCCAATAAGTCCAGCGGGGTGGCATGTTCTCCGGGCGGGAGTGTCGAAAATCGTTTGGCGATAATTTGGGCAACGACACGGGCAAAATCGGTCGTGGAGAGGCGAATTTGTTCCCAGCGACTGCGGCAATCTTCAGTAAGGGTCTGGAGGCGGTGGAGGTGCGCTTCGATGAATGCCTGAAGGGCGTCCGGGTCTCCTCGCAAACAGCTAGCCGCCCATTGGGCATTGAACGGCATCGATTCGCTTTTCATGGTGTTGAACCTTCCCATTGTACGTCACGCAGAATAATCTCGTAACGATAAATATACTGGGGTTGGGTATTTTCCGTAGTAAATTCAAGCCGGCGGGTCGTATTACCGGGCAGGTCTTCAGTGACCAGAATCCCTTCAAAGTCATCCCCATTATCATCATACAATCGGGCAATCATTTCAAGACGTTTCACCGTACGAGAATCATAATTGATGACATCCAAGGTGACAACTGTTTTTTTCTGATCGCGGGTCTGCAAAGAGGAAATCACGTGGACGGCAATTTGGTCTTGTGTTTCACCAACAGCTAAGATGCGATGCTCCTCCTGATAGAGCAAGTTGACATAAAAAAAGGCCCCGATTAACAACACAAGTAAAATTAACGCGGAAATAACCTGCAACCATTTGCGATCCGGTACCAGGGACTGTCCGCAATTGGAGCAGACCTGCCTTTTCTCCGGTTGTCGTGTTCCACAATGGGGACAATACATCCAAACGTCCTTGTAAGATAAGAGAGGGGTGAATGTGGTTGAATTGGGCAAAATGTTAGTGAATCGGGTACAGCTTGTCAATGCCATTTTGGTTGAATCTATCCGGCGGATTCACAAGGTGTCAGTTGTGAATGACATGTTCTACCCCGCTTTCGGAAATCACTTTAAGATTAAAGGGAAAACATCAAATTTTTCTGATAGTTAAGACATCTTCATAGAACGGTCTCATCTACCGAAAAAAGGTTGACATCTTAATATGGATTTGGTATCATTATTTTTAATTCATTGACAAACATGATAGTAGGTATTGTCTCCCCCCTTTTGCACCGTCAATTTTGGAAATAATGGATGCTTGATAATTTTAGTCTGGAACGGTTGGTACTGATTACCCCACCCATTTTGCTGGCGTTGACCGTTCATGAATTTGCCCATGCGTGGAGCGCCTATAAATTAGGGGATCCCACCGCCAAAAATGAAGGACGTCTGACCTTAAACCCACTCCACCACATGGACCCGATTGGCACGTTCGCTATTTTCATTACCGCGATGGTGGGCTTTGGGATTGGCTGGGCACGACCGGTACCCGTTAATCCGTATAATTTCAAGCACATGGATCGGGATGATTTGTTAGTCTCCATTGCGGGACCGGCTTCTAATATGTTGCAAGCAATTGTCATGGGGGTTGCCGTTCGTGTATGTCTGTGGCTGGGATTAGCGGTGAATTCGCCTCTGGTGATGATGCTCTTTGCCGGATTGACAATCAACTTGGCATTGGCGATCTTCAACATGTTACCGATTTTTCCATTGGATGGGTCGCATATTCTGCGGGCGTTAGTTCCTTCCCGTTATAAAATTATGTTGGATGAAAGCCGCCGGTATGCACCGTTATTGCTTCTCTTTTTAATATTTACACCCATCTTGGGGTACATTATTTCGCCGTTTATCTTCCGCTTCAGCGTGCTGTTTTTAGGATCAGATCAGCTCTTTAGAAGCCTTGCGTACTACTTTTACCAGATGTAGTCTACTGATGCGTCCGTGTTGTCCCGTTATTTTTGTGTTTGGTTTTTTGCTGGTTGGGAGTGGGTGCACCTCATCTCCCTCTTATCACCCGCAGAACCATCCCTACCAGCAGTTGTTGCGGGTTCACCCTGAACTTAGCTCGGTGCGGTATCAGTTGGGGTATGACCTCTACCGGCAAGGAAATATGTTGGAGGCAGCAAAAGCGTGGGATGAGGTATTAAAAAGCCACCCGCGTTTTGCCAATGTGTACTGGTTGCGTGGGGTTATTCATCGTAATTTCGGCGATCACGCTCAAGCCAAAACTCATTTTCAACAGGCATTAGCCCTGAGTCCTTCCTCCGCGGAAGCCCATCACCAACTCGGTTTGGAATACGCTTTGGAAGGTAATTTTGCGACAGCTCGCGGCTACTTTGAACGGGCAGTGGAACTCGATCCAGACGCGGCAATATATTGGAACAACCTCGCCATGAATTACGTGCAACTGAATGACCTCCCCGCGGCGATTCAAGCATATCAAGCGGCACTGAGACATGATCCATACAATACGGACATCCAGTATAATTTAGGCGTTACGTATGTCAGAGCAAATCAATTTGAACCGGCAAAATTGCAATTTGAATCGATTTTACAAACACACCCGAATCACAAAGCCACATACTTTTCATTGGCATCGGTGCTAGCGGAACAAGGACATTATGATCGGGCGATGCAATTGCTGGAGTCAGTTCGCCCTCGATTTAACACCGATCCAGACTTTTACTGGAATCTGGCAATTTTACTTGAAAAACAGAATCAGTTTGATGATGCCCGTCTCATCTGGCAAAAATATTTGAGTTTGGCTTCAAACAGTGCAGAGCGCCAGCAAGTGGAAACCCACGTGATTAAATTGGAATCAATTTTAAATGAATAAATTTTAGATGACACCCGCGGATTGAGGCAGAGTTAGATGATCTCGTTTAATTATGACTTAAAAGAAATTAACACCAAAATTGTGTATTATGGTCCGGGGCTTTGTGGAAAAACCACGAATCTTCAATATGTTCATGCAAATATTCCCGAGAATACACGTGAAAAAATGATTTCGCTGGCGACCAAAACCGACCGAACGCTGTTTTTTGACTTTTTACCCATGAAATTGGGGAATATCGGGGGATATAATACACGATTTCATTTATACACCGTGCCCGGACAGGTGTTTTACAACTCGACCCGCAAGGTGGTTTTAACCGGCGTGGATGGTATCGTGTTCGTTGCAGATTCACAAGCCCACCGGTTGGAAGCCAATATTGAAAGTTTTGAAAATTTGGAAGAAAACCTCCGCGAAAAAGATATTGATATTAAAGATATTCCCCTCGTGTTACAATATAACAAGCGGGATTGTCCCAATATCCTCTCGGTGGAAAAACTGAACTCGGCACTTAACACCAATAACTACCCCTATTATGAAGCAATTGCGATTACCGGTGCGGGTGTTTTTGAAACCCTCAAGGGGATTTCGCAACTGATGTTGAACGAGTTCTACAAGCGCGGTAGTTTTGCAAAATTGGGTATTGAACCGCGCCGAAAACCCCGGCGAAAAGATGAACGAGACGATACGAATATATGGGAATCGGGCATTGATGATAACTTAATTAAAAGCGTACCACCAAATGAAGCCACCACAAAAACATCAACGATGGTGTCCGTCCCCGATAACCTGCCCCAGATGAGCGATGATCCGCTGGTTCCAAAACTGGAAGAAGAACCCGCGGCATCACCGGCAACGAGCATCCCCGATTTACCCACACTAGATGCTCCCACCGATTTACCGGGACTGGAACCTCCGCAGACAACACCGGCGATGGAACCCGAAACAAACCAATCAACTAAACTCACTACTACTTTGGATTTGCCAGGCATGAATACACCCAATACCCCATCCGGAACACAACCAAAAACCGAAACACCTGCCCCGACCGTAAAGGAAGTTCGGAAACGGATCAATGTGCCCATTAAAATCGCCTTAGATAAACTTCCCCAACGGTTGAAACTTGAGATTACCTTGGATATCGAATTGACTTAACATTAAGGTGGTCGGAATGAACACAGAAGGTATGCTTCAAGAAACACCGCTTCAGGAAATCCTTCAAACGATTAGTTTGAATCGTAGTAGTGGTAAGCTCTACTTAAAAAGTGATGTCGGGCACGGACAAATCATGTTTCGGCAGGGAAAAATCGTGGGTGCACAATCCTCTTTGGAGAGTTTAAGACTCGGCGATATTTTGATTTTGCAAGGGTGGCTTAACACCCCCCAACTAGAAGAAGCCCTAACCCTACAAAAAGAAACCGACGAACATCATCTCATCGGTGAAATTTTACAGCAACACAATTGGGTAACCGCGGATAACATTGAATACGCCTTGAAACTTCAAGTCCAGTATGTGTTTTTTAACCTGCTTCGGTGGAATGTAGGGACATATACCTTTTATGAAGGTGCTGTACCAGACACAACACCGGTAAAATTTTTAGTTGAGGAACTCTTGATGGAGGGTATGCGGCGGCTCGAAGATGACGATGACAACGATATCGAGGTCATTACGGTGAATGAATTGGAAATTGTGGATGCGGAAAGTCCGGCAGAAGAGGTCACCCCACCGGAAAACTTAAACACCCCCACCCCACCTACTTACGAAGATATTGTGATTTCAGACCCGCAACCCACCCCAACAGAAACCGCCCCATCAAATACCCTGTCGGGCATTGCGGCGAAACATCGCCTTCATTTCCTAGAAATGCTACAACAACGGTTAGGAAATCGTTATCTGGAAGAAATTCAGTCCATAGAAGTGAAAGACGACCAATCCATCCGGGATATTTTGGATATTTTTCGGAAGGACCCGCGGGTCAAAATCGCGGCATTAGTCGCCAAAGATGGTCTGTTCTATGGAACCAGTACCAACGCCCGTGAAAATGTGTATGCCGTTGGCGCCATGGCATCCAATACGTGGGGCATGATTCTCTCCTTTGGTGAAGAATTACTCAATCATAAGCAATTAACCTCCGTTTATTTTCATTTTGAAGAAGATGTGGTGCTACTGCAACTCATCTCCGATAACATCGCACTGTTAATTGTGGGGGAGTTGGGTATCGATCTGGAATTTATCTCCTGTACATTACTTGCCTATCAAGATCATCTATTAAATCTGCTTGAAACTCAACATATTTAGCCATCATCTTAATCTTTAAGGAAACCGTCCATGGACATAGTAGAGCTACTTTTTTCCGAAGAAGGGATTGTCAATACTGTCTTAATTTTGGCAATGGTATTGACGTTTCTCTTATTGATTTGGGTCAACATTGAACGGCGGAAAAAAGAAGAATTTGAGCTTGAGATCGAAGAAAAAGAGCATGAAGTCGAACAAATCCGAGGACAAGTCCATCTGGAACAAGCAAACTTGTTAAAAGAAGAATATGAGCAAAAGATTCAAAATATTGATGCCAAATACCGGCACAAAATCGAAGAACTGATCCGGAAAGAACAACAGCTCCGAGATGAAAGCGAACAGCGTATCCGGGCATTGGAAGCAGAAAAACAGTCCCTGATTCGAAAACATCAGCACGAAATCATCGAAAAAGAGCATGAATATACAACCCAAATCGCAGAATTGCGGCAAAAGATTGTCGAACTCCAAGCGGAAGGCACCAATACCGCTCCCTCACAGGCATCCTCTGAAATGTTGGTAGAGTTGCAAGCCCTCGCAGAAAAACGGCTGGAAGATGAACGGCGGTTGCTTCAGGTCAAAGAACGACAATTGGAAGTTGCCCACGAACGTATCGTGGAAAACTCACCTATTTTATCCAAGTTGAGCACCCTCGAAGGAATGATTCAACAGCTCTCTACCAGCTTATTTGCCTCCTCCATGGCCAACGGACACCAACTCGTGCTCAGTAAAACCCATACCGATATTTTAAAACAAGCCTTCACAGAGGCACAAACGGAAATCATACTATTTTGCTCCAAAATGACCCGCCACGGCTTAGCACAAATTACCCCCCTGTTGGAAGAATGCCTGCGGCGGGGAGTTCAAATTGATTTGGTGATCGGTACCTCCTATTTCTTAAATGAGTCGCGGCTACACCTACCGGACTTGATCCAACTATTGGAAATCGCCGAACAATACGAAAATTTACAAATTCGTTCCCGTTACGAGATTGATCAAGAGGTGTTGATCTGCGATGAGAACTGGTCTGTCCTCACCTCCGCCCATTGGCTGGGTGATCCCCAAGAAGAGGACTTAGGGGTTCAACTCTCCGGTACCGCCTCAACATTGAAACTCAAAGAAACGGTTTTGAAACATATCCAACAAGCCGATTTTCTGCATTTGAAAACCGATAGAATTAAAGCCGTCGGTAAACGAAATAATGAAATTCTAATTAAATTAATCGATTTCAAGCGTGCTTTGCGCTTAAATTCGCGCTTTATTGAGCAAATTATTCAAGAACTCCAAACGCTTCGGGAACAAAACGCGCCCGTTCAATTTGTCATCTCGGAGCACGACGGCAAAGATGTGACCTACGTAGGTCATCGCCCGACTGGATAAACGCGTATTATGCTTTTTTGGAAACCAAATGAAATGAGGGTCTCGTCATGAAGAACCAATTTACCGCAATTCATGCCTTGCTTTTCTGTGGGCTAATCGTGCTCGGTAAAATCACCCCTGCAATAAACGCCGAGGCAAATACACGGCTGGAACAATACCGCCAGCAAGTACAAGAGCTCCCGCAAAGCCCTACCGCCAATCTTCAATTGGCGTTGGTCTATGATGAACAGCACCAGATCGACGCCGCTATTCAGCAATACCAGCGCGTATTGGAACTTGACCCCGACCAAGTCATTGCTCACGTCAACCTCGCGTCTTTATATATCAAAAAGCACCGGTATGAACGCGCCTTGCGTCATTACGAACGCGCTATCGAACTCGACCGGAACAACGGAGTTGCTCTAGCCGGACTCGGCTTTCTTTACTTTCGTAGCCAGATGTACCCTCAAGCCATTGAGTACTACCAACGGGCGATGGAACTCCGCCCCAATGATGCCAACATTGCCTACAACTTAGGATTATTGTATGACGAACAAGGAGAATGGGATTCCGCTATCGAATATTACCGGCGCGCTTTGGCAATCGATCCCAATTATGCGGATGCCCATTATAATCTAGCGGCAATTTTTGCCGAGCAAAAACAAAATTCAACCCAATCACGCGCAGAACTCGAAAAGATGATTGCCATTGTCCCGGGAGATGTTTCTGCTCATATCCGCTTAGCCCAACTCTACGAAGCTGAAAATGAGAATACCAAAGCACTGGAACAATACCAAATTGCCAGCCAAATCGATACGGATAACCTGAACTTACTCTTGACGGTGGGTCGTCTGGCAGAACGTTTGAAAGAAGCCGCCGTAGCAGAAGATGCCTACCTGCGCGTGCTCGATCTGCACCCCGATCATGCAGAAGCAAATGCGGCACTCGCCCGGATTTACGCCCAAGAAGGATATTATGATGAAGCCATCCGAGCCATGGAAAAGGCAAATGCCTTAGGTAAACCGGTTGCCGGAAGTGCCAATATTTATCTGCAGCACGGCATTAAAGCGATCAACGAAAATCAGTTTGATGTCGCGGAAATCCAACTCAAAAAGGCGATCAATTCCGATAATCCTCCCGTGGAAGCGTTTTTCCTGCTAGCGCAGCTTAAATTGCAAAACCGGCAAGATCAAGATGCAAAACCCTTGTTAGAGAAAGTGGTCACCCTCGACCCACAACATGTAGATGCCCATTATCTGCTGGGGTATATCAATGAAAAAGAGGCACGCCAACTGGAAAAAGCCGGTCAGGTTGCCCAAGCGGATGCCAAATATGAAGCCGCAATTCAAAAATATAAAACCGTGATCGAGCTGGATAAAAATTCCGCCAAAGCACACTACAATTTAGGTACACTTTATGTTCAAAAAGGGAATAAAGCGTATAGCGCGGCAGAAAAAAGCCTGAGTTCGCAGGTAGAACGTCAAAAATATCTGGAAACGGGTCACCGCTGGTACGACCAAGCAATAAACCACTTTGAGCGGGCGGTGGTATTAGACCCGCAAAACGTGAGTGCTCACTTTTCATTGGCAAAGATTTATCAGGTGCGGTCAGAAGACCTCTCGCGGAGTGAGCAATTCCGTAATCAGATGCGGGCCGCCGCCTTTGATGAATATCGCCAAGTGGTGATGTACGACCCGCGCAATGCTATCGCCAGCTCACGAGTCGGGTTATATTATGCCCAACAGCAGGAATTTGCCACAGCACATGAATATTTTGACCGCACCTTTGCGTTAGGTCCCGCTTCCGCCGAAATTTATGCCGATTACGCCCAAGCCCTCTATCTGGAAGGTAAATATTCCCAAGCACAGCAAAATATTGATGAAGCCCGCCGACAAGACCCGCAAGACGCCCGGGTGCGAGCAATTGCCGGAGATATTTACCGGGCACGCGGGCAACTGGAATTGGCACGAAGCGAATACCGGCAAGCGGTTCAATACAAACCCGCAAACAAAGAATACCGCTATAAATATGCCCGTCTGTTGGAAGAGATGAAGTTGTACAGCCAAGCCATTGCCCAATATGACACCACCTTAATGTACCATCCCGAAAATATTGAGGCAAAACAACGAATTGCCTATTTGCGACAACGCGAAGCCGAAGAAAAAGAACAGAATCGTGAACTCGCCCGGCAAGAATATTTGGATATTCTCAACCATGACCCCAATAACCTTACTGCCTTAATCAATTTAGGGGGTCTGGCAGCGCAAGACGGTGACTTTTTTAAAGCCCAACGTTATTTTGAGCGTGCCAAAGATAGCCACCCCAACAGTTATTTGGCACATTTTAATCTAGGATTGATCTTCGATTTACAAGAACAACCCACCAAAGCGGTTTACCATTACAAACGCTGTTTAGCACTCCATCCCGGATTTGCAAAGGCTCACTACTACTTAGCCCAAATCTATCAAAATGAAGGACAGATGGAAGAAGCCACCCGCCATTACTGGGAAGCTAGCCAACTCGACCACGACAATTTAGATGCCCGCGCCCGGTTGGATGCCCTTCGGGCAGAAGGGTATTGATAATTTTTCT
>RFFQ01000053.1 GCA_003697105.1 Gemmatimonadota bacterium
CGCACACACCGGTGCGCCCCTACGTATTTGTCCGGATGGGGACGCCAATTGGGACGCACACACCGGTGCGCCCCTACCGAAAATTGTTCAATGGTTCAAAACGATGACCACGAACGAATATATCCGCCATGTGAAAAATGATGGTTGGGCACCATTCCACAAACGATTATGGCAACGCAATTATTACGAACACATCATCCGCGATGATGGCTCTTTGTACCGCATCCGTAAATACATTGCCACAAACCCGTTACGCTGGAACCGGGATCAGGAAAATCAAAACCGAAAAAGATAGGCTGGTTGGTATAAGGAACGTTTGATATGACCCATAATTTCATCACCAACGCCCCACAACGCCGTCTGAAAAGCCGCATCCAGACACTCCTCCAGAACAGCCAGGAACTCAAGTTCTTGGTCGGCTTCTTTTATTTTTCTGGCTGGCAGGAGCTTTACCAGGCACTCAAGGAACGGGATGACCTAGCCCTCAAAATTCTGGTGGGGCTGGACACCGACTTACGTTGACGAACATTAGGAGACCATTATCTGGAACGCATTGAACAACGGGTGAAGGATTTCCACAGCGAAATTATTATTGCTGTGGAAAATTTGACCGGTTAACGTCTTTTCCGACCGGATCCGGGGGTTCGCCAGCGTTGAATGCGATGTTGCGGGTCAATTCTTACATTTATTTCCGAGAGGCGAGGGCGACTTATCCTCGTCTTTTTATTATCCTGATGAAAAATGAGGGTGAGTATGAGTCATTTTGCGATTATTGTGCACGGGGGTGCGGGGGATATCCCCGATGACATGACGGCGGCATATCAAGAGGCATGCCGGTGGGCGGTGGAAACAGGTTATGAATGGCTCCGTGAGGGGCGATCGGCACTGGATGCGGTGGAAGCGGCGGTACGTATTTTGGAAGACCACCCAGCCACCCATGCCGGCACCGGTGCCGCTCTGAATCGAGATGGAGACATTCAACTGGATGCCGGTATCATGGATGGCTCGAATTTGAAGATTGGCGCTGTAGCCGCCGTTCAGCGTATTGCCAACCCGGTTTATCTGGCACGGCAGGTCATGGAACGCACCCCGCATATTCTGCTCGCGGGTGACGGTGCGCTTCAATTTGCCCGCCAGATTCACTTCCCCGAGTGCGAACCGGCACACTTAACGACCGAACGGCGTTACCATGAGTGGAAACAGATGCACGAGACCGGCAATCTCAGTGCAGAACTCCGGCGGTATCTGGGTGATACGGTCGGTGCTGTTGCCCGGGATACTGCGGGAAATATCGCTGTGGCGAACTCCACGTGCGGGATTTCGTACAAGTTACCCGGTCGTGTGGGGGATACCCCCCTGCCCGGTAGCGGGTTTTACGCTGATAATCGGGTGGGGGGCGTGGCATGTACCGGCTGGGGAGAAGCCATTATCCGTACGGCGCTGGCAAAAACCACGCTTGACCTGTTACGAGATTACCAACCGGCTGAAGCCACCCAACGAGCTATTTATACCTTGCAAACGCAAGTGGGTGGCTTGGGCGGGCTAATTTTGATCGATGCCGCCGGTCACATCTGCTACGATTTTAATACCCCGCGTATGGCATTTGCCTACCAGTCCGCCAGTATGACCGCCCCGGTAATTGGGATTGACCCCGCGGACAAAATCGATTACCAACCGCGTTACCGGCGGGGTGTCGGGGCGATCTTGCTCAATGATGCGGGGCAAGTGTTAATCTGCCAGCGTCGCCATAACTCCGGCGAGTGGCAGTTTCCGCAAGGGGGCATGGAACTGGGGGAAACGCCGCTGGATACCTTCCGGCGGGAAGTATGGGAAGAAACCGGTACGGCGAAAGTTCAACCGCTGTTTCAATTGCCACTGGAGACCCGGTACCTTTGGCCACCTGAAAAACGAGCGCAGGAATTCCATGATGGGCAAGTTCACACCTGGATTGTGGGCCGGTTTGAGGGTACGGATGCCGATTTTCATCCGACCGAAGAATTTACGGCGTTCCGGTGGGTCGATCTGGATCAAATTACCACCCACACCGCTGTGTACCGCCGGGACGTTTACCGGCAATTGATCGACCATCTACGCATGGTTCGGGAGGGATTCTGCTGATGCGTGACCGACCGTGGACGATTCAACTGGGGGATACGCCGCTGGTGGCAGTGGCACTTCATGCGGGGCACGAGATTCACCCGGCGGTAGCCCGGCATCTCGCCATCTCGGAGGCGGAACGCTGGCAAGAAGAAGACCCGGCAACCGCACGATGGGTCGATCTGGCTTCTACTTACGTGTGTGTCCATCGTTCCCGCTTTGAAGTTGACCTCAATCGCGCTCGCGAGCGTGCCATTTATCGTGTTCCAGCGGATGCGTGGGGACTTACGGTGTGGCGGACGGTGCCACCGGAAGCAGTCATCCGGCAATCTTTACAGCTTTATGACCAATTTTATGCGGCGCTCGATGATCTATTTACTCAATTTCAAGCCCGTTATGACCGCTTTGTGATATTTGATCTACATACATATAATTATCGTCCTGAAATGGCGGATTGGCGTATCCAACCGGATATTGAAATCGGTACGAAAAAGATGCCAGACCGGTCGCGTTGGACGCCGCTAGTAGATCGATTGATCGATGACCTGCGTTCGTACGATTTTGGCGGGCGGCGATTGGATGTGCAAGAAAATGTTTATTATGGGGGCGGGTATTTCCCGGAATGGGTATATCGCACCTTTCCGGATTCCGCTTGTGTGATCACGCTGGAAATTCAGAAGTTTTTTCAGAATGCCGCTACCGGACAGATTGACCCCGATTTGGCGCTGGCGGTGTTTAATCTCTTGAAATTTGTTGCCGCTGGTGTTATAGAAGAATTGAAGGCAGTCCCTTGAAGTGTATTCTCAAAATATAGTATGGAGGTTGCTCATGTCATCTTTACTTGCCGAAAAATTAACAGAGTTACACAACGCCGGAGTTGCACAGCCGATTTTAGACCGGTTGAAAACGCATATTGAGACCACGGAACCCTCCGGTTTAATCAATATTTCCCCTTACCGCATGGCAGATGAGTGGAATTTACCGCGGCGGGAGGTTTTGGATGCGTTTTTGTACGGAACCCGGTTCGGTCTGTTTGATCTGGAATGGCACGTTAAATGTCCTTCCTGCAAAGGTGCAACCGAAAAGAGTAAAGAATTGATGCTGTTAAAACCGAAATCGCACTGTGAATATTGCCGGATCGATATTCAGGCGGCATTTGATGAAGCGGTGGAGGTGGTCTTTCAGGTCAATCCGAATGTTCGAGAGTTGGAAACACCGATTCTGTGGGATGACTTTATTGCGTATTGGAAGTTATTTGAGGAAGTGGCGCGTTTTCGGGTCGATCCACATGCGTCGGGTGCGATAAACATTACCTTTGAACCGGCGACGTATTACCTGATGGAAGGGACGCATCGCTCCGTGGAAGCATTGACTTTTGAGCCTGATCTGAAAACGGAGACTCGGGAAATTACGGTGCATTGTGGTCCAGAGGGCATGGAGTATGTTTTCCCCAAATTTTATGAAGCTGGTACGTACACTTTGAAGATTCAAAATGATATGGATGAGCCTGCATTGTTTTTGTTGCAACAACAACAGGTTTATCCCTGGATTTCTGGAGCGCAGATAGCTTCCAATCAAAGTTTTCGGGATTTGTTTAGCTCGGAACTGATTTCCGCCGATGAGAGCTTTTCGGTGAAAAATTTGGTGTTTGTCTTCACGGATATTAAGGGATCAACCGCATTATACGAACGAATCGGGGATTCACAGGCGTATCTGATTGTCAAACGTCATTTCCAAATTCTGACAGACACGGTGCGCCAGCATAACGGGGCGGTTGTCAAAACCATTGGTGATGCCATCATGGCGACCTTCCCCATTTCTACGGATGCCTTCCAAGCGGTGTTGGAGATGCAGCGTGCGTTTGATCAATTCAATTCCACGGGTGAAATTGATCCCCATGAAATTATCATCAAAGTCGGTCTTCATCGGGGTCCCTGCATTGCCGTGACATCCAATGATCGGCTGGATTATTTTGGACGCACGGTCAATATTGCGGCGCGGATTCAAGGTTTATCCACGGGACACGATGTGATGATGTCTAAGTTATTCTATGATGAACCGGCTATTACCCAACTGGTAGAAGCATCTGGCTGGCATGTTAGCTTTTCCCAAGCAGAACTTAAAGGGATTGATCGCTTGTACGATGTTGTTCATCTGACGGAACCGGGCAAATGATACATATTTTGGTGGGCTCTACCAATCCGGTGAAGATTGAGGCGACGAAACAGGCGTTTTTTGCCTACTTTAACCCCATCAAGGTCACCGGTGTCGCGGTGGAATCGGGAGTGCCCGATCAGCCTATCGGGGAAGAGACCTTTCAAGGTGCACAGCACCGGGTGCAACGTTTGATGGCACAGGCGCCGGCAGATTTTTACGTGGGTATTGAAGGGGGTATTTGCACCCAGTACGGGCGGTGGTTTTCGTTTGGGGCAGTTTGTATTGCCAATGGGCAGGGGCGTATGGGTTTTGGGAGCTCGCCTCAGTTTGAATTGCCGCCCCCGATGATCGATTTACTGGTGACTCAGCGGCAGGAACTGGGTCTGGTGATGGATCGCCTGAAAGGAGAATCCCACACCAAGCAAAAAGAAGGGGCCATTGGTTATTTTAGCCGCGGGGTTGTCACTCGCACTGACCTGATGAAACCGGCGGTCTTGATGGCACTGGTGCCCTTTTTAAATACGGAATTTTATTTGGATAATGATCCCCTATGACCCCGTAGCGTGGTTAAGGAAGGAAATCATGCAGAATACGATTCTTTGGGGAGTGGTGGCGCTGTTTCCGGTATCAGAGATAGCGCTTGCCCTATTTAAACGGACTCGGCGCCGGCAGGCGACGCTAAGCGACCGGGGTTCGATGAGGCTCCTCTGGCTGGTGATTACCATCAGTGTTGGTGCGGCGATAGGTATGGCAGGATTACCCGTTGCCCAGATTCAGATGGCACACGATGTTCGGCAGGTATTCGCGTTGGCTGTGTTGCTTCTCGGTTTGGCAATCCGGTGGATTTCGATTTTTACGCTAGGGCGTTTTTTCACCGTTGATGTGTCTGTTCAGCAGGATCACCATCTAATTGAGACCGGTCTGTACCGGTATGTGCGCCATCCCTCGTATGCAGGTCTTCTTCTGGCGTTCTTCGGGTTGGGTCTCTTTTTTGGTAATTGGTTCAGTGTGGGTGTTCTCGTACTTCCCATAACGGGGGCGATTCTCTGGCGGATTCAAATTGAAGAGCGTGCTCTTCGGGACGCTCTCGGTGAGTCTTACCGGCAATATTGTCTTCGGACAAAAAAACTCATTCCGGGTGTGTTTTAAGATGTTACCGGACACCGGTATGGGCAGGCAAACCCGCGATACGCCTTCAGCTATCCCGTGATTTTCTCTCCTTGTGCGAAATAAAGTGTGGACAAAAGCGGTTTAATGCCGTAATAAATATCCCCTAACATAGGAGATGGTGCCGGTGTTCCGTATTGCTATTCTGAGTTCCCCCGGGAGCCGGGGGGAAAGCGAAATGACCCGTGCCCTTCAGATGGTGGGGATACATGGGGTGAGTTTTCATGTGCAAAAAGCCGCCTCGATTTTAGCCGAATTTGACGGTTTTATGGTACCGGATCAGGCATTGGGAATGGTACCATTGCCCCGCCATGTGTGTGATGTGCTTCGTGTTGCCGCACATCACGGTAAACCGGTTATCAGCATTTGCCGGGGAGTGGCTGGTTTGCAACAAGCCGGATTGCTACATGGTTTACACTGGCACCCACCGGTGGAAGCGGTGCTTATGTGGCACGACTTGATGCCGGTTAAGGGGCGAAACTGCGCGGTGACTTCGGCACTGAAAGAGACGCCGTACCCCTTTCCACTGGTGATAGACTGGTGTGCCTCCATCACGATTTCGCCAGACTTAATGGCTATTTTTCAAACGAAAGAAGGACACCTTGCTGGTGTCAGTAACATGGCGGGCAATGTTGTCGCTCTGTTTTTTCACCCAGAACAGGCACTCTGGTTGCGGCACATTCCGTATGATTACTCCGGTGAATGGGGTCTAGCCCGTCGATTAGCGGCACGTGACCCGGAACAGTTACAAATGCCGGCGCCGGGTATGTATGTGTTGGAGTCCATCAAATGGTTTTTAGAGCGGTGATAATCTGATGGCACTTTTTGGTAAGAAAAAAAACAGCACTTCACCACCGGAGACGGCACCCAAAAAGCCGTCACCGGCACGGGTGGTGCGCAAACAATTGGATGACCTGTTTGAGCATGGTACATCTTATACCATGTCCGAAATGGGGTTGGAACTCGAAGCCCTCTTTAAGGAATATCCGGCACAGGTGCTCAATCAACTGGTCAAACGACTCAACACCGAGGATAGCGATGAGGAACGCTGGGTGGCGTGGGCATTCATTCATCTGGGCAAAGCGTATGAGGGTCCCGTCAAAAAATTAACATCGGTATTGAAATCCAAAAAGAAACCGTTTAAATCGCGCATGCTGGCAATGACCCTTTTGCAACAATTAGGGGCAGATGTGGATTTTTCCCACGTCCAATTGACCCAAGATACCGAGAGTGCCGCCCATGTGACGATGGAACTGCTGGATGATAAAATTGAGGAATGGTTGGTGCGGATAGCTCACGCTGAATTTGCCGACCAAGTGATCGATATTATTTTTGATCTGGATGATACCCTCGCGACGATGGGCGATACCGAAACGATCCCCACCGGCATCATCACGCGGTTAAGCGAACTGAGCGCACCCGAAGCGGTGAGTTTGTTGCAGGCGATTGCCTTTGTGAGCCGTAGTAACCGCTTAGCCAAAAAAGCAGAACGGGCGCTGGAGCGGCTACAAAGCAAGGTCTTGCGGGCGATCCCCCCATGCGTGACGGCACTGGATGGTCCTCAATTTTACCGGGCATATGCCACCGACCCGATTGCTGGCGAGCCGGAAACGCTCATTTTCAGTTGGCGAACAGAAGGCAAAAATTTGATGGCATTCGTTTTTTTGCTGGATGTGTTACCTTCCAATGATGTGACCGTGAGTGACTTTTTTGCCACCCGCTCCGTTTCCATCAAAGAGTTCAAGGTGGACTTTTTGAAAAAGGGTATGCAAAAAGGAGTGACGTTTCATGATATGCAATTTATCAGTGGCCAACGTTTGTTGAAAAAAGCGTTGCAGGGAAATAAAACATACCGTAAAGCTTTGCCAAAACTCTACCGGCGTTATGCCCACTTGATCGAACGCTGGATTTTAATGGGAAGCCATTGATGGTAAGGCGATGTTTGCCATATTTTCTACGATAAATGCCGGGGAAAATCGAATGCAAATACAACGATTCTCGATAATTTTTGTGATCCTGCTGGTTTTGATCGGGTGCCAACAATCCGAGAGTGAACGGGCAATTAAACGCGGAAAAAACTATCTTTTAAAAGGACAATACACGGATGCGGTGGCGGAATTTCATCTGGCGCTCAAAACCGACCCGCAAAATGCCGAGACCCTCTATCTCATCGGTAGTTGCTACAGCAAATTAGGCGATCTGAATCGAACACATGAGTTTTTTACTCGGGCGATTCAGATTGATGCCAAATGGGCTCCATCGGTGATCCCCCATTATGCTGAACTGGTTGAACGTTTTCGGGCGCGGAATGATAAACCCCGCTTGATTCAAGTGCTAAGTTGGTTGTTGGAGATTGACCCGGGCTATGATCTGGAAGATAATTATTACATTTTGGGCGACTACTACTACCAACAACGGGATTACGAGAATGCCTTGACCGTGTACCAACAGGCACTCTTTAAAATGCCGGAGGATGCCCGGGAGAAACTTGCCCGGCGCCGTATCATCGAATGTGAGGTCGAGTTGGGTGATTATGCGGCAGCGGTGGCCGCGTGTGACCGCTATTTTGAACGGTATTCCGACTTATCTTATAAGGAAATTGAGAAAGTCCAATGGATTCAAGGGCAAGCTGCCTATTATTTGGCGAAGGATTATTTGGATCAGAAATTATATGATGAGGCGATTGAAGCCGCACATCGTACTATCCGGTTAAATAAACCCCAAAATTTGATCGATGATGCCTATCTTTTGCTAGGTCAGGCGTATGAAGCCCAAAATGAAGTGGATAAGGCGCGTGAGGCATGCGAAAACGCCATTAAAGCGAACGGGGACCCGTCCAGCACGCTGGCGCATCAGGCTCGTAGGTGCTTGGAACTTTTGGATCAAAGCCGCCGTGACCAATGAGTTGGATCGATGGATATTCCAAACTTCCAATGGGATGGTGAAAAAATTTGCGCGGTCTGAATCCTCTTTGTTAATATTAACGGCTTCGTAACGGAACTCATCCTTCACGGCTGGGAACACCATCAATCGCTTGAACCCTGCCGGAGAACCGGCAACCGGTATAAAAAACCCGCGACTCTGAATAGAATCGCGGGTTTTATTATGGGAAAAGCGGCGATGCTGCTACTGTGAATTTACTCCCCGGAAGTTCGCTCAATTTCTGCCAAATAGCGATTGACATCGGTGGTATAAATTGAGGTGGGATATTCTTCCACGAGGTGTTCAAAAGTTTTTTTCGCATTGTCAGTATCCCCTTGATCGCGGTATGCCAGTGCCATTTTGTACAGGGCATGGGGGGCGATCCACATTTCGGGGTATTTTTTGGCGACTTTTTCATACATTTCAATGGCTTCAGCGTGATGTCCCAAGCTCAACTGGCAATCGGCGACCCCCATCATCGCAGAGGGTGTTAAAATTTCATCCCGTCCTTTTTTCAGATATTTTTCGTAGGCTTCACGTGCTTCTTCGTACTTGCCTTCCATATAGAGCGCATTTGCTTTGTAATAAATACTTTTCTTTCCGGCATACGTACCACCGTGAGCCTTAATCACCTCATCAAATAGGGGGATAGCGGCGGCATAGTCTCCATTTTGGTAATGGGTCATTGCTTTGCCAAATCCTTCGAGGGCATTCTGACTATTGTGCTCTTGGAACCACATGGTACCCCAGATCACCAAAGCCAGTATCACGATACCGGCGATCGTTCCCACGACTTCTTTCAAGTGTTCTTTCGCGTAGTTCCATGCTTGGAACGAGGAAGTGACCAGCAGGTCTTCTTTTTTGGAATGATGATGTCGTTTCGCTGTTGAAGCCATTGTCTATCAACGTCCTCCTAATTTAACGGTGGAAATAAAATGAGTGGTCTTCCATGAATTTTCTTGCTCAAAATGTGGCGTCATCTTGTAATACTATCAATGCTAAATCCGTGTATTGTGCCTCACCACAGGTGTAAATGATGCGTTTCAAAAGGGTATAAGGTGTCTTTTTATCAGCTTCAATCGTGATTTTGCCTTCAAAACCACCTTTTAGATGCGAGGCTAAAATTGTTTCGCGGTGTCGATCCAATTCTTGCAACAGGGGCTCGATTAAAAATGCCTCATGGAGTTGATCGAGTTTCACCACCGGTTGGTCATCTACCAGCACATCGGTTTTGGTCACGGAGACCCGCACGGTGGGGATGGGTGCGGTTGTGATACTCGCTACCGGTAATTGCAAATCGGGGGAGATATTGACTCCCACATCAGAATAGCTTTTCAACAAAAAGAGAAGCAGTATAGTAAAGACATCTATCATAGATGTCAAGTTTAATTGTGGAATTGCCTTGTATTTTCGGTGCGCTTTTCGTGCTTTTAGGGTACGTGGTTGGTGTGACATGGCATGTGCTCTTACCGGTTATCCGGGTATGGAAAGACCCACGGAATCTCTCCGTGTTTTGATTATCAATTCTGCATTTAAAATCGCACATCCCGCCGCTCCTCGAACGGTATTGTGTGAGAGGACTACAAACTTCCAGTCTAGCACAGGGCATTCTCGTAACCGTCCGATACTTACCGCCATGCCATCTTCTATTTGGCGATGGAGTTTAGGCTGTGGATATTTATCTTCGTGGAAATAGTGAAGTGGTTGGCGGGGTGCAGAGGGCAGTTCCAGCTCTTGGGGTAGTCCCCGAAATGTTGTCCACGCCTCGATCAATTGTGCTTTTGTTGCCGCAGTTTTGAGTTGAATCGACACGCATTCCAGATGCCCATCCACTACCGCCACCCGGTTGCATGCGGCGCTGATCTGAATATGGGCGGGTTGAATCGACCCATTTTGGAGGTGTCCGAGCATTTTAAGGGGTTCGGTCTCAATTTTGTCTTCTTCACCGCCGATGTAGGGAATCACGTTATCCAAAATATCCAAGCTTGCCACGCCGGGGTAACCTGCTCCAGAGAGTGCTTGCAAAGTCACCACGTGTACCGCCTTCACACCAAATTGATCATGTAGCGGTTTGAGTGCCATTACCAAGCCCATGGTGGAGCAATTGGAATTGGTAACAATTTTTCCGGGGGTTTGCTGCTGATCAAGTACTGCCAGATGGTCTGGATTGACTTCGGGCAACAGTAACGGTACATCCGCATCCAGACGATGGTTGCGAGAATTGGAAATCACCAGATACCCCGCTTGGGCAAACGCTGTTTCGATCTCCCCGGCGACGCGAGAATCCAGACCGGAAAACACGATTTTGCCTTCCAGATGGGGCTTGCAGGGGTGGATGACCATTTCCCCAATGGATGGGGGTAGGGGGGTTTGTTGAAACCAATTGACGGCATCTCGGTAACGTTTACCTGCGGATCGATCCGAAGCGGCAAGCGCGGTGATTTCAAACCAAGGGTGATGAATCAACCGTTCAATAAATTTTTGTCCGACGCTGCCGGTTGCCCCTAAAATGGCAACGGGGATTTTAGGCATGTGTTACATCCTTCTGTGAGGGGGGGGTAATTGCAAGGGGCTTGGCCTTTTGCTATTACCGTGTAAAATCCGCTATTTTATATGGGTATTACATGTATTACGGAGTTCTGAATGTTACAGCAAATGGTGGTCGCTGTCAATTCTTTCCTATAAAAAAGGCGAGCACATTTTGAGTACCCGCCTTTTAATGATCGCTTTTTTCGTCCGGGACTATTTTTTCTCTTCTTCTTTTTCTTTGCGGCGGCGTTCGACAATCTCTTCTGCCAGCGCATAGGGCACGGCGGCGTAGTGTTCAAAGTGCATGGTGGCGCTGCCCCGTCCAGAGGTGCTACTGCGAAGTTCGTTGGTATATCCGAACATTTCCGCCAACGGAACCATTGCCTTGACAATTTGCAGGTCACCTTTGGCGGTCATGCCTTGAATTTGTCCCCGCTTACTGCTCAAGCTCCCGACGACCGTTCCGATATACTCATCGGGGGTGGTTACTTCGACCGACATGATCGGTTCCAGCAGTTCCGGACCTGCCTTGTGGAAGGCTTCGCGGAAGCACATCGAACCGGCAATTTTGAATGCCATTTCGGACGAATCCACCTCGTGATAGGAGCCATCGATAAGCGTGGCTTTGACGTTCACCACCGGATAGCCGGCATAGGGACCTTTTTGCATTGCCTCCAGGATTCCTTTTTCCACGGAGGGGATATACTCTTTCGGGATAGCACCTCCGACGATCTGGTTTTCAAATTCAAAGCCTTTCCCCGGGGGCAAATCCTCAAACACGATCACCACATGAGCATATTGACCGCGTCCTCCAGACTGCTTGGCGTATTTCAGCGAGTGCTCCACCGTGCGGGTGATGGTTTCTCGATATGCCACTTGCGGTGTTCCAACCTCGGCGACCACATTAAACTCGCGTTTAAGGCGATCAATGATAATCTCCAAATGCAATTCACCCATTCCAGAGATGATGGTTTCTCCGGTTTCATCATCAAACCGGACGGTAAATGTGGGGTCTTCATCGGCAAGTTTGGCCAGAGCAATACCGAGTTTGTCCCGGTCGGCACGGCTTGCCGGCTTGACTGAAACCGAGACCACTGGTGCCGGAAAATCAATTTCTTCCAAAATGATCGGATGATCGGGGTCACAGAGGGTATCTCCGGTTAATGTATCAGCCAGACCAATCCCAACCCCAATATCACCCGCAAAGAGTTCATCACGTTCTTCTTGCTTGTTGGCGTGCATTTGCACAATCCGTCCCATCCGTTGTTTTTTGTCACGCGTCGCATTATACACATAAGAACCCGCTTTGACCGAACCGGAATAGATACGAAAATAGGTCATCTTCCCCATGTGTTTGTCGGTCATAATCTTGAATGCCAACGCGGCAAAGGGGGCATCATCACTGGGGTGACGGATGAGTTCTTTGTCTTCTTCAGGGGTAGAAGGTACCGTTCCGATAATCGGGGGTTTGTCAGAGGGTGACGGCAGAAAGTCCACGATAGCATCTAGCAAACGTTGCACACCTTTGTTTTTAAAGGCAGAACCGCAGAGCACCGGTACGATGTCGCGGCGAATGGTGGCTTCTCGCAAAGCACGTACGACTTCTTCCTTCGGTGGTACAATATCTTCCATAAAGAGTTCCATCAGATGATCATCCACTTCTGACGCCTTTTCGATCAAGACTTGTTCCCACTCATGCGCCAGTTCCTTCATATCCTCTGGAATCTCTTCTTCGTGGTATTTCAGCCCTTTTGTGGCATCATCGTAAATAAGGGCTTTCATGGTGATGAGATCAACCACGCCCCGAAAATTATCTTCTGCACCAATCGGGATGACCAAGGGCACCGGATTGGCGCCGAGCATGTTTTCAATCTCCTTGACGACGCTGAAAAAGTCTGCGCCGGTGCGGTCCATTTTGTTTATGAAAGCAATTGCTGGTACGGAATACTTTTCCGATTGCCGCCACACGGTTTCGGATTGCGGTTGCACGCCGGAAACCGCACAAAACAGCCCGATGGCGCCATCTAAGACGCGCAAACTTCGCTCGACCTCGGCGGTGAAATCCACGTGACCGGGGGTATCAATGATGTTAATCCGGTGATCGCGCCAAAAGGTGGTTGTCGCCGCGGATGTGATGGTGATTCCACGTTCTTGCTCTTGCTCCATCCAGTCCATTGTTGCTGCCCCATCGTGAACTTCACCGATTTTATGCGTTTTACCCGAATAGTATAAAATACGTTCTGTAGTGGTTGTTTTTCCGGCATCAATATGAGCAATAATACCGACATTACGTACTTTGTCTAACGGTACTTGTCTTGGCATAACTTGTAACTCCTTTATTTTGAATGGCTTTTGCGTTATTTCGCCACATGCGAAAAAATGAGGGCACAAAATAGGCTTTTGCCCAAAATTTGTCAAGTTAAAATCTCGTTAATCGATTGGAACGTCGATTCGCTTGACAGGATTCAAGGCTCGGATTATTCTACCCCCCATGAAACCGATTCTGATGATTGATAATTTTGATAGCTTTACCTACAATTTGGTGCAATATCTGGAGGAGTTGGGGGCGCGAGTGCACGTGGTTCACCATCATGCCATCACTTTAGAGGAGATTGCCGTCCGTTCTCCCTCAGGTATCTTGATTTCACCGGGACCGGGCACGCCGGATGATGCGGGGGTTTCACTGGATGTTGTTCGGGAATTTTTCGGGCGGATTCCGATTTTAGGGGTCTGTTTGGGGCATCAAGTGATCGGGCAGGCATTTGGTGGGCGAATTATCCCGGCGCCACAATTGATGCACGGCAAAACGTCCCTAATTTATCACAATAATCAGGGCGTATTTGCCAATTTACCGAATCCGTTCCCTGCTACACGGTATCACTCCCTCGTTGTGGAAGAAGCCAGTTTGTTACCGGATTTGAGCGTCACCGCCCGCACCCGTACCGGTATCATTATGGGCTTAAAACACAAACGTCACCCTGTGTTTGGGATCCAATTTCATCCCGAATCTATTTTAACGGAGGCGGGACGTGATCTACTGCGTAATTTTCTGAATCTGTTACCGGCAGTTCTTTAGTTGAACAAAACCGGTATAGAGATGCCTTAGCGCAGTAGTACCATCGTGCGCACCAAGGTAACTTTTTCGGTTTGTAACTGGTACAGGTATAACCCGCTGTTCACGGGGTGACCTCGATCATCTGTTCCTGCCCAACGGATGGTGTAACTGCCCGCTTCTTGTGGATCGTCGATGAGGACGGCAACCGGTTGCCCCGAGAGATCGTACACCCTCAGTTTGACATGGCTGCGTACCGGGAGATCAAATGTGATCGTCGTTTGGGGATTAAACGGGTTGGGGTAATTCTTTAGGGCATAGGCGGTTGGCGTTTGGGTTTGGGGTTGTGCCGGCTCAACGGCAACCATTCCGATCTGAAATGAGCTTTCCTCGCTCCACATTGATCCGGCAAAAGCATGATCGACTGCCTGAACTGCCCAAAAATAATCACCTTGTGGCAGATTGGAGAGTGTCCACGTGAGGTTTTGCCCGACATTCCCAATTGCCACGACCTGCCGATACCCATTTTGCACGTTGGTATGGGGTGCGACGATATTGAACGCCCCGGGCACCGTTCCCACTCGCAGATTGTAGCTAAGGGCAGCGGCGGGTGTTTCTGCATCGGTTGCCGGTTGCCACTGGAGGGTGACATCGGTATCACTCGATGCGGCGGTGAGGTCGGTGGGTGCGGAGGGGCGTTCATTCGGTTCAGCGCCGTCATTCCGGTAAATTTTGCTGGTGGGGGTTGTGCCTGCCAAGCCGGTGAGGAGGATATCCAAATCACCGTCACGGTCAAAATCTGCCCACGCCACGGCGCCGGTTTGGACATCCACAAAATTGGGGTCTATTTCGGTGAACGTGCCATTACCTTCATTGTGAAACAGCCGCGACGTCGGTAGTACCAACGTATTGCTACCCGTTAAGGCAATATCAAGCCATCCGTCGTTATCAAAATCCCCCCATTGGGCAGAACTGGCACTCACCGGAGTCAACTCCGCCCCTATATCGATAAATGCACCGTTGTCATTGCGGTAGATTTTCGCTTGCCCGATGGTAAACGCATTGCCGCCGGTGAGCAAAATATCAAGGTCTCCATCGTTATCAACATCACCCCAATCGACTGAACTTCCGTTGACTCCGATCAATCCCGCGTTTATCTCCGTGAACGTATCGTTGCTGTCATTGCGGTAGAGTTTGGTGACCGAATCGTAGGGCGGGAAGGCGTTATCCTTGATGTTGCCGGAAAGCAGAAGGTCGAGGTCGCCATCATTATCATAATCTCCCCAAGCGACATCACTTTGATAGACGGGTTGCAGTTCAATATCACTTTCGTGAAAGGTATCGTTACCATCATTGCGGTACAGGGTGGTGGTGAAGATATAGGGGTCGAATATACCACCGGTTTCCACCAGTCCGCTCAGGAGGAGGTCGAGGTCGCCGTCGTTGTCGTAATCTCCCCAGGCGATTCCGCTTTGATTCACGGGGATGAGTCCGGCTTCAATATCGATAAACGTTCCGTCATCGTTGCGGTAGATGGCACTGATCCGGCCATCTGCTCCCATACCGGTTAAGGCGAGGTCAAGGTCGCCATCGCGATCATAGTCGCCCCATGCCACGTCACCCGCACTGACCGCGGGGAATCCCGCATCTATATGGACAAAATCCCCGTGGTCATTCCGGTAAAGGAGGGTTACTGGATTGTTGGTAGCAGTGGTGCCGGTCAGGACAAAATCCAGATCGTCATCTTGATCATAATCGCCCCAAGCTACGGCGCTGTTGCTGACGCCAGTGATTTCCGCACCGGTATCCCGGAAAGGGTAGGCGTTGGAGATTGTGATGTAAAACGTATCAATGGGTGCGAAAGCAGAGCCCATCAGGCTTTGATCGAGGGTTTGGACGCTCCAAACATAGGAGCCGGTCGGTAGATTTTCCAGCGTGAAATGGCGTTCATGTCCCCGATTGCCGGGGCGAACGACCTGTCTCCAGCCGGTGGCGGGGTCTGCCATGCCGGAAAGTAAAGGCTCGCCGTCACTCGTGTGGAGGTAGATGTTGTATGTCAGGGCAGGGAGGGGTGTTTCGGCATCCGAGCCTGCGCTCCATGAGAAGGTAACATTATCCTCCTCGATGTTGGCATTGATGGCGGAAGGGGGTTGGGGTAACTGATTTTCAGCGACACCTTCATTGCGGTAAATACGGGTGATGCGGCTAAACAGATTGAGATAGCCACTCAGTAAGATGTCCAAATCGCCGTCATTGTCGTAATCACCCCATTCACACGCGGAATTACGCAGGTTGGGCAGACCGGTATCCAGTTCGGTAAATTGATCATTACCTTCGTTTAGATAGAGTTTTGTTGTGCCGGTCACAAGCCCGTCATTTCCGGTGATGAGGAGGTCTAAATCGCCGTCGTTGTCCACATCTCCCCATTTTCCGTCACCACCGGAAATACCGGTGAGATTTGCTTCAATATCGATTAAACTACCGTTATCGTTGCGGTAAATTTTGGAGATCATCGTGAGGGTTGTATCTAATCCGGCGAGGAAGAGATCGAGGTCACCATCGGCGTCGTAATCTCCCCAATCGAGGGCACCGAACTGTACCGGTTCTAAACTGACTGTGATATTGGGCACATAAACCCCTAACAGGTTGGTATAAAGGATGGAAACCGGGGTTTGATCGAGCAAATTGAGTCCGGTGAGCACGATATCGAGGTCGCCATCGGCATCATAATCTCCCCAAGCGGCGGCGGAGTTCAGCACGGGCAGGAGTAACGCGTTGGTGTCGGTAAAGATATGGTCTCCTTCGTTGCGGTAAACTTTGGCATTAATAGCGAGAGAATCGCCAAAACCTGCCAGCAGGACATCAAAATCGCCATCGCCATCATAATCGCCCCATCGTGCCTCACCCAATTGGGAGGGTTCTAGGGTAATGCCGGTTTCGGTCAATCCGCTGTAAATGCGGGTGGTTGGGGTCAATCCGGCGAGTCCGGTGAGGAGGATATCTAACTGCCCGTCATGATCAAAATCCACCCAATCGACGGAACCGGCGGCGGTATTTTCTAAATCTGCGTTGATATTGACAAAGCTATCGTTGTCATCATGGCGATAAATGCGAGTGGTTGGGGTTAGGGGCAGGATTGTGGTTGTGCCATTGAGCAGAATGTCCAGATCGCCGTCACTGTCATAATCACCCCAGCAGACATCGCTGTTTTGAACCCCGACAATGCCCGGGTCCACTTCGGTGAAGGTTTGGGCAAACAGGAACACCGGTAAGAAAAACAGAAAACTTCCAATACAAATGGATTTGAACATGATTGACCTCCACGGTGGAATGAACTTGACATTTAAGGATATTGGGGGAATAGTATTGGATGGAATGGGCTGTATGTCAATGGAAAACCCTGTACCGGTGCGAGATTTTCTCCACAGCTCTGAAGAATGAGTACATGTATAAAGTTACAGTGCAGCTTTGAGGCTAGCTAAAAAAATATTTTTTCGCAGACTGTTGTAATACTTTCTATTACGCACCGTAGATTATTACAGATATACATTCGTTAGGGCTGTTTTCTCCAAATCGATCTTGACAATCGATTTAAGATGTGATAAGCTACACACTTACTGCTAAATTTAGTTCTAAGGAGAAACCTGCAATGGCATGTCGGATAATCGCATTTGTAAATCAAAAAGGGGGCTGTGGAAAGACGGCGACAACGGTCTCTGTCGGGTCTATTTTAGCGGAACGTGGCAAAAAAGTGCTATTGGTTGATGGTGATCCGCAACAACACACAACGTTGAGCGTTGGGGTCAACCCGTATCGCATTGAGCATTCCTTGTATGAGGCGATGCTAGACCCCCGCCAATTTGGCTACGAAAAAGTTCGGGTTAAGACAGCGTATGAGAATCTTGATTTGTTACCCGCCACGGATAATTTGTATGCCGTGGATTTGGATTTAGCCAGCGCCATGAACCGAGATGGGCGGATGGAGCGGTTGCTCAAACCTGCCATCCGGCACTATGATTATATTTTGATTGATTCCCCGCCGGCGCTTTCGCTCCTGACCATTAATATTTTGAATGCCGCCAAAGAGATTTTTATTGTGTTGCAAGCCCATCCGCATAGTTATTTGGGTTTGGAGATGCTCCTCCAAACGGTGGAGCAAGTCAAAGAAAATATCAACCCCAAATTACGTATCACGGGCTTAGTATTGACGATTTTTGATACTGGGACGAATGTCTCTAAACGGATTCAAGAAAAGGTGCAATTGGATGATCGGGTTTCGGAATTTTTATTTCAAACGGTGATCCGGAAAAATATCACCCTTGCCAATTCCACAATGGCGCTAGAAGAAGAATATGAGGGAGTGCCGGTCTTTTTGGGTAAACCGATCAATCATTATGACCGGCATAGTAATTCTTCCAAAGATTATCATAAATTAGTTGACGAAATTATTCAGATGGAACTTGATGGTTCGTAGCGTTTTCGGATTGATGAAATAAGAGAGGGTTTTGAGAATGTCGCGTAAGTCTGGAAAATCCCAGTTTTTTGCTGGCGACCAGTATGATGAAGATGAATTTATCCGGGTGAATTTCACCCTCCAAAATCGACAGATTGACTTTTTAAGCGATTTCTGCTATAATGTGCGAAAAGAGACTCGTTATAAATTGAATCGTTCGGAAACGATTCGGGCTTGTATTGAGGTCATTCAAGAAAAAGTGGATGAGGGGTCACTCAAGTTTGAAGATGTTCGTAGTTTTGAAGACCTTAAAAATTTGCTTCATGGTCATTTTTAACTCCATCAGGTGGTTTATAGGGGGCTTTGAATGAGTCAAACATCGGAAATTTTATCAGAATGTTGGGAACACGTCCATAGTATTCGGGAATGTGTCAATGACCTGAGTGAAGAATCTTCGCTGGCGATTGCGGCCCAACGCCTTAAAATTATCTCCAAACGATTGCAGATGGAGATGAACACCATCGCCAAAAATCAGCAGAATTCCACGTATGAAGAACAATTTTCGTTGCTCGGGCAGGTCGTCCATAATTTGCAATTAATTGTGGATAATAAAAAGTTAGAAACTATAAATAAGGCATTTTTTATCAGTGCTTTAGCGAATATGATGCAGGAATTTATGGACCCTGATTCTTTATCCGGCAAACTGTTTAATATGCAGAAGGCGGGCAATTATGAGATGGGCTATCTCAAATTGGAGACCTTCCGAAAATGGTCAACGGCGGCAGTTTCAGACCTTGGTAAAAATGGGGTCATGGTGATGCGAGACCTGACTACAAACGAGTGGAATGTTCATGCTTTTGGGGAGATTTCGCTCGGACAGACCATTGGTGCCTATGGTTTTGAACCGGTGGAGCAGGAAGAATTCGTGGAAATATTTAAATCCATGATTTGTGAAGGATTAGCCGGTAACATCGTGCTCAATGAACCCGCCGGTGCCATGGCGGCGATTGATGATGCCCCGGCAGTGATTGCCGATCAGTTTGAGAAGATCGAAAAAGCACTTCGTGAAATTGAAAATTTGATGGAATCCTTCCCTGAGTTAGCGACTTCCGGTGTTCTCAAACGGTTGAACCGGTTGCGCTACCGGTTGGAAATGGAGTTGTACTCCATTGCAGAGATTGAAGCCGGTGCCGGTGGAGAATTTGGTGGCGGGGTGAGTTTAGCCGACCAGATTATTGAAAATACAATTTTCATTCTGGATATTGGTAGTGCCACGAATGAAGATAAAGTCTCTTTGATTGCGGCGCTCTCTGGGATTATGTTGGAATTCACGGATTCGGCAACGTTTCCGGATAAACTCATCGGATTTAATGCCGTTGATGACAAAAAATTACAGGGATATGTCAAATTTGATTCTCTGGCGGAATGGTTTGCTTCCCGTAATGTGGAAACCAGCGATTATGGGGTGATGATGCTCTATTCCATCGATCATCAAGATTGGGATATTCATTATTTAAGCAAAATGCAACTCCAAAACGCGATCAATTCGTATAATTTGGACAAGCTGCATCGGGATGAGATTCTGGGTAAATTTTCTAATTTCTTGACGGATGGGTTGAAGATGAAACAGAGTACCATTAAAAAGCGTTTCCAACAATTGAACTTGATTTAAGGGTCATCCC
>RFFQ01000054.1 GCA_003697105.1 Gemmatimonadota bacterium
AGTTCGGGAGTTGGGGAGTTTGACAAGTTCGGGAGTTGGGGTAAACTTTATCAAAAATTTAAATTGGCACTAAGTCTCAACTTTATTCAGGAAGCATCATGAATCTAAAAGTGATTAAATTATATGAGCAGTACATTCGTAATGCACAAGGTGAAATTGAATTTGTGGTTTTGCCCTATTCTATTTATTTGCAACTAGTAGATCAAATTGAAAATAAACAAGTTAGTAATGAAGCCCCATCGCCAGCATTCACCCTAGATGATGCACTAAAATATACCGATGATAAGTAGCACTCATGAACCTCCCCAACTCATCAAACTCACAAACTCCCCAACTCCCCAACTCATCAAACTCATCAAACTCCCCAACTCCCCAACTCCCAAACTCGCAAACTCCCAAACTCCCGAACTCCCAAACTCATCAAACTAAGGATCATGTCTAATGGGTAAACATCCGGTATTAAAACGCATAAAAAAACACGAGGAAACACTGATTAGTATTCGGCGTCATTTACACCGGCATCCAGAACTCTCCAATCAGGAGGAGAACACGGCGGCGTATGTGGCGGAGATGCTCCATAATCTTGATCTAAAGGTACAGACTCATATTTCGCCCGGTCATGGCGTTACCGGTTTATTGGATGTTGGGGCAAAACGGACTGTGGCGATCCGCTCGGATATGGATGCCCTGCCCATCTTGGAAGCGCGAGAATCTTCGTACCGTTCCCAAAATGAAGGCGTGATGCACGCTTGTGGGCATGATTGTCACATGACGATTGCGTTGGGAGCGGCACTTGTCTTTACCGAGATGCGGGATCAATTGGCGGCGAACATCAAATTTATATTCCAACCAGCGGAAGAATTACCACCGGGTGGGGCACGCTTCATGATTGAGGAAGGGGTACTTCAAAATCCACCGGTGGAGGCGGTGTTTGGCTATCACATGGACCCCTTTATTCCCGTGGGTCAAATTGGCATTAAAGATGGTGCTTTAATGGCGAACGCCGATTATTTTTACATTACCATTTACGCCGAGGGGGGGCATGCCGCCTACCCGCATCGAGGGCAGGATGGTGTCCTCATCGGGAGTATGGTAGTGCAAGCTTTACAAAATATCACCAGCCGGGAGATTGAAGCGACCCGTCCGGCAGTAGTCAGCATTGGCGAATTTAAAGCCGGAGATGCGCCCAATGTACTGGCACATAAAGTTGAAATGAGCGGCACGGCACGTTCATTTGATGATGAAGTTCGGGTACAAATTCCACAACGTATTGATAATATTCTCAAACACTTAACCAGTATGATGGGTGCTAGTTACGAATTTCAATATCATGAAGGATACCCGGCAGTGGACTTGAACCCCCAAATCAATCAATATGTTCGGTCTGCGGTTCGAGATGTGCTGGGTGAAGACGCTTTGCTAGAGTTGACTGTGCCCAAAATGGGAGGCGAAGATTTAGGCTATTTCTTGCGGGAAGTCCCGGGTACTATGCTTCGAGTGGGGGTTTATAATCCTGACAAGGATTGCATCTACCCTTTGCACCATCCCCGCTTTGATGTAGATGAAAATTCACTGCTATACGGTACAGCAACCCTGATTCAGAGCATCCTGAATTACGTCCATGACCGAAGGTAACGACCTCATGAAACAGACACTCGCTATCGAATATATCTTAGTGGGAAGCATCTTAACTTTAGCGATTTTATCGGTAGGTGCCATTGGCATTCATCTAGCAACGCAAGGGTGGGGGGAATTCAAAGCCTACTTACCCCTGTTTATCGCCCCCTTTTTGGGCTGGTGGACAAACTGGATCGCCCTGCGGATGCTGTTCCGTCCTTACGAACCCCCGGCATTGAAAGGGTTAAGCCAATTTCAAGGGGTGATACCGCGACGCCGCGAACAGATCGCCAATAAAGTAGGCGCCATGATCGAGCGAAAATTGCTCACCCACGATGACTTGCAACATGTAGTGAAAGAGATGGACCTTGACGGGGCGGTGCGTTCCGCCGTCAATACTATCATCGACCGGGAATTGAGCAATACAGTTATTCCCTCCGGTATTTTGAGGAGCGGCATCTTGCGTTCTATGAAAGAAGCAATTATCAAAAAAATTCTGGATAATATGGAACATGTACATGAGGAAACGATCCCAGAACTGTTGGCAAAAATCGATATTCACCAGATGGTGACCGAACGGCTGAACAGTTTCACCAATGAAGAGTTGGAATCAACGGTGCTCAGTGTGGCAGAACGGGAACTTAAACATTTGGTGTTGCTCGGTGGTGGGATCGGCTTAGTGATCGGGCTGATTCAAACAGCACTCAACTTGTGGCTTTAATCAGGGGAGAAAGAGAGATGGCAACCGCCCAAATTTTAGTAGTTGACGATGAAGATAGCATCCTGCGCTTGATGACCTTTTTGCTGAAATCTGCCGGATATAATGTAAGCACTGCCAAAAATGGGGAAACGGCATTGGAAAAGATAAAATCCAATGCCTATGAATTAATTGTGTTAGATTATATGATGCCGCGTATCGACGGCTATCACATCTTGAAAATTGTCAAAAATCAGTATCCCCAAACCGGGGTGATCATCGTCACCGGTAAAGGGGATGAAAATGTTGCCGTGGATTTGATGAAAGCCGGTGCCGACGATTACGTCACCAAACCGTTTGAAGGTCCCAAGCTGGTCGAGACCGTTAAGCGGGTTTTAGAAATACGTAAAAAACGGATTAACCAAGCAAGTAAAGTTCAAAAAACAAAAGAATTGGCTTTTGTTGGTAGTATTGCGACCGGTGTGAATGAGGACGTGACCTATCAAGGTGTACATTATCACATTCAAACGGAAGATATGGGCAAAGAGGCGTGTATTATTCGATCTACGGTTTTCGCCAAAGGTATCATCGTTGCCAAGCGCGAAGTGGACTATAGGAAGGTCGCCCAACAAGAAAACCTCCGTGAGATCGTGACCGTTCTCGTGCGGAGGCTTCATAAATATATGCGGGAAAGTCTATTAAATGGTCAATTTAAACTTGATTAAATGTTAAACTCCTCCATATTATCCGCTTTATCGGTAATAAAGTCCGATCCTTCTTTATCGATGATCCCTTTGTAAAGTTCGCGCGATTTAAATATTTTCACCAATTCTCCATCCATTCGTCCACCACCCACTTCTTCCTCTTCCAGTATCCGAAATGCCTTTTCAATGGGCATCCCCGGCTTATAGACCCGTTTAGAAGTCAGTGCATCAAAAATATCAGCAACCATCATAATTCGGCATTGGGGATTGAGCTTTTCTGCCGTCCACCCGCGGGGATAGCCCGTTCCATTGAGTGCCTCGTGGTGTGCGCCGGCAATGTAAGGCACATCTTTCATGTGTTTCGGGAATGGAATCGCGTCCAAGATGCGGATGGAATGAACCACGTGGCTTTTCATTAAGCGCCGTTCTTCGTCGGTTAAGCTACCTCGCCGGATCGAGAGGTTTTTCACTTCGATGTCTGTCAAGAATGGCAAGTGATTACCTTCCGTATCTTCATACGTTTTTGCCGCAATCTCTTTCAGTTTCTCAATTTTTTCATCGGACATATAGCCCCACACCCCGGGCACATTACAATCAAATACATATTGAAGATTGTCCCGAAGCTCTTTGACTTGCGCTTCGTATTGGGCGTGTAGTTTCTCTTTTTCGGCGTCATCATCGGTTTGAGCCAGTTGCTTCCACAGATTGGCTTCATAATACTTTTCGACATATTGGAAACGGCTCTTGATAGCATCCAGTTGCTCATCCAGCAATTTATTGGCTTTACCCATAATGTACTCCGGCACGCTAACCTTACCGATGTCGTGCAGATAGGCGGCAACGGACAGTTCTTCCAGTTCCTGTGCGGTGAATGAAATCTCCGCGTAGGGTCCTTCATCCACCTGATTGATAGCATGGGCAATCGCCATCGTGTAGTCATGAACCCGTTGAGAGTGTCCAGACGTACTTTTATCGCGGGCATCGATCAAGTAGGCGGAAAAATGCACAATGGAGTTCAACATCGCTTTTAATTCTTGTAGCAGATCGGCATTCTGGATCGCCACAGCCGCTTGCGAAGCTAATGATGTGGCGATACTCCGACTATCTTCATCAAAGCCAATGGTGTTCCCTTTTCCGTCAGAAGCATTCATCAATTGCAGAACACCCATTACGCCTTCGCGGTCCACCATCGGTAAGGCAAGCATAGAGGTGGTTTTGTAGCCGGTATTCTGGTCAAGTTGGGTATTGAATTGGTAGGGGGAATCTGCTGGAAGATGATATACATCCGCCAGGTTTAGTGTTTCTCCGGTGGTTGCCACATAGCCAGCTATCGTCTTTTCATCCAGGGGGATAATTTGTTCTTCAAAGGCTTCACCACGGACTAAGAGCTGTGGATTTTGCGATAACCGGAAGTGTAACCCATCCTCTCGCACAATAAAGAGGTTGGCAGCTTCCGCTTTGGTCAATGCCCGGGCTTCTTCCAGAATCCGGTCGAGAAGCACATCCAAATCATGCTCCCGCGAAAGCGCAATTCCCACCTGATTCAGCCGTTCCAACGAGGTAATCAACTCTTCCAATTCATCGGTCATGTGGTTGAAGGCGGATCCCAACACTCCGATTTCATCTTCGCTTTCAACAGCGACCCGCTGGCTAAAATCACCTTTACTGACGGCGTTCGCCATATCGACCAATTTGAGAACCGGCGTCGTGATCGCATTTGAGAGGATGTATCCGAAAATCACCGCTAGAATCAGTGCCACAAGTGCAGATTGGGTCACCGAAACCGTGGATTGGCGCTTTAGTTTAACCACTTGGCTGTATGGGATAGAGATCGAAATGAGCCCCGGGGTACTTTCCGTTTCGCCCGTATAGGTTTTAAATTTGAAATACCCAAATTTGTATGGCTCTTCTCCAATCTCTTCGACACGGCTCGTCAGCTTATCTAAAAACGGTAGAAGGGCACGGTGGACGTTCAGCCACTCTTGCCGGGATTCTTCCGGAAAGGTCGATCCGACCAATTGGTCTCCGAGATAAATATTGACATTATTCCCCGTGATGCGGGCAATTTTCTGCGCTAACCCATCATCGATCCGAAATCCGACAATCACTACCCCAAACGGATCGGCATGAGTGCGTACCGGAGCAAACCCTTTAACAATAATGCCATGTTTGGTGGAACGAACGGATGAGGTCTCGGCAAATCGCAAGGCTTCCATAATTTTCGGGTCTTGGGGTTTGGTGAGAAATTGCCGGTGATCCGGAATAGCTTGGTAACTCTTAGCGACAATATTTCCATGAATATCAGCAACTTCAAAGGTTACAGCGGTGATAAAATCCAACCGGCTCTGCTCGCGGCGAATATTCACAAACTGGAGGAGTTCATATTGTTTGATGGGGTTTTCATCCATTTCCAGCAGAGCATTTTGCAAGGAGGGTAATTGGGAGACCCGGATAGCCAAATCCCGTGCTTGATTGGCAAAATCATTGTGAATCTCTTCGGCAACGGCGAGGGATTCTTGCAATCGATTTTCTAGACTTTCTTCAATTTCCCCCGTTACACTGGTCATGGCGCGGTAGGTTAGAATGGCAACCGGTAAAGTCACGATCAGTGTAAATGCCAACACTAATTTGGTACGGAGCTTTAAATTTTTAAAGAACTGAAACATCAGTAGTGCCTCAATCTATTTTTTAGGTTTAGAGTGAGTCAACTCAGAGTCCGGGATGCCCAAATCCAAGAGATAGTTTTGATCGACTAACACATCACGACTCCGGCTGCCATTGTTGGGTCCAACAATACCGTCTGCTTCCAGAAAATCGAGTAAACGCCCAGCACGGGCATAGCCGATACCTAATTTTCGTTGTAAATAGGAGACCGACGCTTGTTGTTCCCGGATGACCAGTTGCAGGGCTTCGGCGTATTTTTCATCTTTGTCCATCCACGTATGTTGGATAGAAGAGGATTCCACAATTTCTTGGAATGAGATTTTCTCCTCGATGTGCCAATTGCTATTTTTCTTTTTGATCCATTCGACAATCCGGTTGACTTCTGACGTGGAGACATACGATCCGTGCAGGCGAAAAGGTTTACCTCGCCATGCTGGTAGAAAGAGCATATCCCCCCGTCCGAGCAATTGTTCCGCCCCATTCATATCTAAAATAGTGCGGCTATCAATCTTAGACGCTACCTGAAAGGCAATCCGGCTAGGGAAATTGGCTTTGATGGTACCCGTAATCACATCAACAGAGGGTCGTTGAGTGGCAATAACGAGATGGATCCCTACCGCCCGCGCCATCTGCGCCAGCCGTGCCAGATAGGTTTCGATTTCGCGGGCACTGGTCATCATCAAATCTGCCAGCTCATCCACAATCACCAACAAATAGGGCAACGGTTTCGGGTGTTCAGTCGTCTCTCCAAACCGGAGTCGGTATTGGGTGGATGTTTTGGAGCGTACAATACGATTATAACTATCAATATCGCGCACGCCTGCCGCGGCTAACAACTTGTATCGTTTTTCCATTTGTGCGACAGCCCATGAGAGGGCGGTAACGGCTTCTGTGGGTTGGGTCACAATCGGAGCGACCAAATGGGGTATGCCGTTGTAAACACTCAATTCCAACCGCTTTGGGTCAATCATTAAAAATTTCACATCATCGGGGGATGCCCGGAACAGAACGCTACAAATGATGGTGTTCAAACAGACACTTTTTCCGGAACCAGTTGCCCCGGCAATCAGCAGATGGGGCATATCGGTAATATCGGAAACAAACGGCAATCCCGCAACATCCATGCCCAGTGCGATGGTCAATTTACTATCAACGGTCGTGAATTCCCGCGAGCTAAGGATATCGCGTAAGTACACAATTTGTCCCTTTTCATTCGGAATTTCAATCCCAACGGCTTCTTTTCCCGGAATCGGGGCGATAATCCGCACCGGATGGGCTTTCATCCGCATCGCTAGATCATCTGCCAGATTCACAATTTTACTGATTTTTACACCGGGTTCAGGACAAAACTCGTATAGCGTGATCAACGGACCAGGGTTTACATCGCTGACTTCTCCCTCAACGCCAAACTCGCGTAATTTATCCTCTAAAATGCGTCCTTTGCGCTCCATTTCGCTTTTTTGAGCCTTAAAATCGGTTTTACCGGCGCGCTTCAGGATGTCCAGCGTTGGATAGACATAATCTGGGGTATTTTCCGGTGTCGTGGCGGGTCTTTCGGTGGGGGTGCCGGGTTGGGAGGTCTGGGTCGCCGGTTTTGCTTTAGCGGCGGGCTTCGGTTTAGCGCGTTTTACCGGTTCTTTCTTTGGTTGTGGTAGCGGCTCTTCCGCCACGTTTTGCGGGTCTTCTTCGCCATCCAAACCAACCTCCCACAGCGGTTGGGACACCGTTTGGTGGTAAGGAGGAGGTATATCTTCAATTTCGTATTCGGCTTCTTCCAATTCAAGATCATCAACGGGACGGCGCCCTGGCGAGTAGGGGAAATTTACCTCATCCAGCTCAGGCTCTTGGCGGCGGAAAGATGGAAAGCGAAATGATTTTATCCGGTGAAACGTCTCCCTAAACTTAAACTCCGTCACCACAAATAGCAGGGTCAGCATCAGGCATGTGATAAAAACCACCAACGAACCGATTTTGCCCAGCACGGCTTGGGTACTCCATAGGATCAAATAGCCCAGTTTTCCTCCGAGATGCGTCAGCGGGGGTATAATGGTTGCCAATAACAAATAACCTAGAAAAACACAGCAGATACCCACCCCGACACGAAACGCTTTTTCCTCATACTCATTACGGAAATGCAGAATACCCAAGCAACCTACGTAGAGAGAGATCAGAAATGCCAGCAGCCCCAATAACCATACTAACACCCGCCCCAGTTGGTAATCGAGACGGTAAAACGGTGGGCGTAATGTCCGAACAATATCATTCACGGCAACGCGAAGCGAATCCGCCTGTTCCACAATCTTTAGGGTCACCGGTGGAGTGACCGGTTTGGTGTGGGCACTATCCACTTGCACATTACCGATCCATTTTAGCTGAGTACCTTCCCGCCGGATAATCTCTAACCGCTGTCCCGGTTCGAGCTTGGTGTTGAGGGTATCCAGTACGACCGCTTCGGAGCCATTGATGTGCGAGATCGTTCCGGCGATTTCCGGTGCGGGGTTGGTCAAAAATGTACCTAAACTGACCAAAATGAAGGTGGCAATTGCCAGCAGAATAACACCCCGAAATTGATCACGTTTGTCCGGGGGCAGTTGAACCCGCATTTTGGCTGGAGCGCTAGGGGTATTCTCCCGCCGGGTTATTGCCTGTTCCGAGCGGGGGGTCGTCGCTGGATTTCCGGCACGAAACGCCTCCATTGCTTCCCGATAAAATTCTCGTACCTTATGTTTATCGTCATTCGCCATGATGTTCTTCACCTACCCTGGGGCTAGAAATCCCGTTGGATCATATAATCTGCCCACATGGACAAAATGGCTTTGGGTTCCGAATCCGGTAAGGTCTGCAATCGATCCAGACCCTGCTTTACATACATCTGGGCACGTTGTTTCACGTATGCCAAACTGCCGGTATCATGGAATATCTGTTTAACGGCTTCAATTTGGTCTGGTTTCGCCCCGGCATTCCCCAGGGTCTCCCGGAGCTGTTGCGCTTGCTTTTCAGAAGCCTGTTGTATCGCATGGTGTACAATCATCGTCAATTTGCCTTCCCGAATGTCCGAGCCAACCGGTTTACCCAGCTTTTGCTCATCTGCCACAATCCCCAACAGGTCATCTTGCAGTTGAAAACCGATGCCGCACAATTCCGCAAACTCCACAAGTGCCGGGATGTAAGGGTGTTCGGTCTGTTGTAAACCGATAGTTGCCCCAGCACGCGCCGCATAGCCATATAACACCGCGGTCTTTTGTCGCAACATATTGATGATGTCTTGTTCGGTGAGCTGTTGCACCCGTTGCCGGAGGGGCACATTGGTAAACTGCACGTCCAGCATTTGACCGGCAACCAGAGCAGTGGTGATGTTGCTCTCTAGCTCCTTGATTAAAAAAAGCGTAATCGCCGGGTCGATCTGAGATTCATAATACACATCGCACAACAAGGAATTCACCCATCCTTGCAGAACATCTCCGGCTAAAATAGCAACGGAAACACCGTAATGGAGAGCCTCTTCCGGTGGTAAACCCCATGTTTGTAACGCTTGCCGCCGAAAATTTTCGTGGGCGGTCAATCCAGAACGGCGTGTTAAATCACGGTCAATAACATCATCGTGCATCAGGGTCCACGTATGGAAGATTTCAATAGCCGCCGCCGCCGGTAAGACCGCCGTTTCGTCGCCACCCACCGCACCGCAACAGAGCATCATCAGTGCCGGACGGAGTCCCTTACCGCCAATAGTAAGATAACTATCGACGGCATCAAAGATGTGCTGGGGACGAAAGCACTCCCGATCGCGGTGCTGGTAAATGTAATCATAAGTCCGGTCACGTCGTTTTTTAAGTTCTGCTAAAAAAGTTTCGTTGGTATTCACGGGTGATTCATTCCTCAAAGGGGTCTAAGGAGGTTGTACCATCGGGGTTGGGGGTAAGTTGCAACACCCGTTGTTCTGCGGCTTGTAATTGTTTACGGCATTCGGCGATCAGGTGGATGCCCCGTTCATATTGCTGAAGTAAGTCATCCAGAGGTGTATCACCCATCTCCAGACGTTCGACAATGGTTTCCAGTTCGGCAAATGCCGCTTCAAGTTTGATGTTTTCCGTGTTCATTTTGGTTCGTTTTATCCTCAAGGATGGGTCGCCTGAACAACGCATTCTGCCGAGCCGTGGGCAAACTGCACCGTCACCGTGTCTTCAATCGCCAACTGACCGGCGCGGGTGATAATCTGGTCTCCCTTGCGGGTGACACTGTAACCCCGTTCTAAAATCGCTAACGGGTTGAGGGAGTTGACCAAGCTGACCAGATGCTGAAGTTGACTTTGTTTTTGGTGTAATCGATGTTGGATGGCGCGGGCTAACGCCTGTTCGCGGGCATCCAGTTGTTGCATTTTGAGCTGAATGTACTGTGCCGGTCGTTTGAGGGTCGGGCTGTTTTGGTAGCGATCCAGTTGCTCGCGTAATGCCGCTAACCGGCGGGTAATGGCACTGTAAAGCCGATCTTGTACGTCATTCAGACCGGCAAGAATCTCGTGTGTGTCCGGTGAAACCAATTCAGCCGCGGCAGAGGGTGTCGGGGCACGCAAATCGGCGACAAAATCACTAATGGTAAAATCGGTTTCGTGACCGACGGCAGAGACCACCGGAATTTGTGATTCAAATATCGCGCGGGCGACGACTTCCTCATTAAATGCCCATAAATCTTCCAGCGAACCCCCACCCCGTCCAACAATCAGCACATCAACCGGTATAGTGGCTTGATTGAAATCAGCAATAGCTGTAGCGATCTCATGGGCGGCGGCATCTCCTTGCACCCGCACCGGACGCAGAATTACCGGAATATGGGGGGCACGCCGGCGTAGAATATTCAAAATATCGCGCACGGCGGCTCCCGTTGGGGAGGTAATCACGCCGATGATACGCGGGAATGCCGGTATAGGACGTTTGGTAGTGGCTTCAAAAAGTCCTTCTGCCCCTAATTTTTGTTTGAGTCGTTCAAATTCAGTGTGTAGATTGCCGACGCCCAGAGGGATCAGTTCCCGCACGTTCAGTTGGTAGCTCCCATTGGGGGGATAGACCGAAATCTCGCCCCGGACAATGACTTGCATTCCATTTTGGGGGCGAAAGGTCAAGGTGCGGTTGGCGTAGCGGAAAAAGGTACAGCGCAATGTTGCGTTTTCATCCTTGAGCGAAAAATACATGTGCCCGGACGAATGGTGCGTAAAATTGGAAATTTCGCCAGTGATGAGCAGATTCGGAAGCGCACCTTCCAATACCTCTCGAATAACCGCTGTGATTTCTGAAACCGAAAGAGGATGAACCGCTGCCGGAGGTGCCGTCTCCTGAGATGGTGTAAAATGTGGGTACTTCATTAATAAGCTCTATTGTGCCAAAGGGCAAAATACCTGTAAAAATATAGGGCAAATATACCACCTCCCTACAGGGGTGTCAACGCTTTTCCGTGTTGGGACGGTGGTTCTATCCCTCTGTCCCGAAACGCTCTTTCAATGTGACCCCCCTCCCCCCAAAACCACCATTATGTTGGACTCAACGGGTTAAATCCTTTCAAAGCCGAAAATGTGGCGAACCTATTGTTAGATATCCGAATGGGGGGTCGTCGTGGCATCTGGTGATATGGCTTGTTTGACAAAAGCGAGGGCTTCTTCACGGGAGGTGATCGTTCCGGCAGCGTATTCTTCGGCGAGCTGGCGCAGTAATCTGCCGATCTCCGCGCCCGGCGGTACCCCGGCATTGATCAGATCGGTACCATTCAGAAGGGGTGGGTTTGGTTGGGGTTGGTAGTAGTAATCTAACATTTGGCGGATCAAGTCGATTAGATTCTGGCGCCGTGTTTGCCAGTTAGATTTGCCGCGGGTTGCGGAGATGTCCGCCAGGGCATGGAGTAAAATGACGACACCATCCTTTTCTGTGTCTCGAAAATAGCGATGGTATGCTCGCCGGCTAAGATGATCCCGTTCCGCCAATAAACCAAGGGGGCGTAAATGAGACCGAATGACATTTTGGACAAACTTCGTTTCGGTATTGCTAAGTCGAAAACGTTTCGTAATGGCTCTCGATTGGTGTGCCCCCACCTTCTCGTGCTGGTAAAAATGGATGATGCCATCCGCATCTTTGGACTGTGTCGTGGCTTTACCCACATCATGTAACAGCATAGTGAATTTCAACATATCGCTTATGCACCGTGTACTTGCCATCGGCTGTTTAAGGACGTGCCGCACGGCCTCCCCATGTGTTGGAAATAAATCATCAATGCTCAGTAGAATTGCCTCTAGTTCCGCCAGAGCTAACCGGGTATGTGCCCACACATCCGTGTGATGGTAGTTGTTTTGTTCGATGTTGCGTAAGCGGTCACATTCCGGCAATAAGACCCGTACTAGCCCCAACTTATCCATAACATCTACATATTGGTGGGCTTTATCATGCTGTAAAATGATGAAAAATTCCTCGGTGATGCGTTCCATCGCCGGGTAGATCAATCGATTGGCTTCGGCGGCGATCCACTGCTGGGTTTGCGGCTCCAGATGAAACCCCAACATAGCGGTGAAGCGAATAGCGCGCAGGATACGCACCGGGTCTGCTTGCAACGCGGCTTTAGAAACGGCTCGAATTTGCCGCCGTGACAAATCCGCGTGCCCATTGGTGGGATCGATGAGTTGTGCCGGCTCGAAGGGTCCATTTAGCGGTAGCGCCATCGCATTGATAGTTAAGTCCCGAGCAAAGAGGTCGGCTTCCAACATCTTCTGCCGGAAGTTTGAAATGTCAATTATCATTTTCGACTCTCGCAGGACAATTCGAGCCGTTTCTACGGTTTCAAACAGCGGAATGTACGTACCATTCAGTTGGTCGGCAATATGTTGGCCCACTTCAAAAGCTCGCTCTGGGACGATCAGATCGATGTCCTTTGCGGGTCGTCCGAGTAACCAATCGCGCACGGTACCCCCCACCAACCAGATAGGCAACCCCGTTTGACGAGAGATGGAGCGTAGCGATTCGATAATATCCATCGGGAAATGCGACATGGTGTATTTCCGGGTTAATGTTGGGCACGGATACGGACGGCAACATCAGGTACGTCGGTTGTAATGCCTGTTATTTGGGGTAGTTGCGTAAGCTCTCGTAGCATTGATTCTGTGTTGACCGTCCAGATATAGAGCGGCATTTGGTATGTTTTCGCTTGATCTAACAGATCACGATGGAGTAAGCTCCAATGTAAGTCCAAAC
>RFFQ01000055.1 GCA_003697105.1 Gemmatimonadota bacterium
CTCCAGCTTCTAGCTCCCATCCTCCAGCCTCTAGCCCCCAGTCTCCAGCTTCTAGCTCCCATCCTCCAGCCTCTAGCCCCCATCCTCCAGCTTCTAGCCCCCAGCCTCTAGCTTCTAGCCCCCAGTCTCCAGCTTCTAGCTCCCATCCTCCAGCCTCTAGCCCCCAGCCTCTAGCTTCTAGCCCCCAGCCTCTAGCCTCTTGCCCTATACCCATCAGCGACTACCCAAATGTTCTTCTTGCGCATGGTAGCGGCGGCAAATTGATGCACCAACTCATTGGCAAAATGTTCGCCCCGGCGTTTAGCAACAAATTGCTCAATCAACAACACGACGGCGCGGCAATTGACTTGGGTAACGGGACAAAAATTGCCTTTACTACGGATTCATTTGTCGTCAGTCCGCTTTTCTTCCCCGGTGGGAATATCGGGACTTTGGCGGTGAACGGAACAGTCAATGATCTGGCAATGTGCGGCGCAAAACCGCTCTATCTGAGCGCGGGATTCATTATTGAGGAAGGCTTACCGATGGAAACGCTCTGGCAGGTCGTCCACAGCATGAGCGAAGCGACAGAAACTGCTGGAGTGCAACTGGTTACCGGTGATACTAAAGTGGTGGATCGCGGCAAAGGGGATGGTATCTATATCAACACGGCGGGTATCGGTTTAATCGATTCAGATCGAGCTATTTCCCCTACCCAAATTCAACCCGGTGATAAAATTCTGATCAATGGCGATTTAGGACGGCACGGCATGGCGATCATGGCGGTGCGGGAAGGCTTGGAATTTGAGACCGAAATCAAAAGTGATTGTGCCCCCCTGGTCGATCCGGTGTTTGCCCTACTAGATGCGGGGATTGAGGTTCATTGTCTGCGCGATCTTACGCGCGGCGGGCTAGCGACGACACTTGTGGAAATAGCGGAGTCGATAAATACACACCTTCATATATCTGAAGCGGCAGTGCCCGTGCGGGAGGATGTCCGCGGGGCGTGTGAAATCCTCGGTTTTGACCCGTTCTATGTTGCCAATGAGGGACGATTTATGGCATTTGTACCGCCCGATGATGCCGGCCGGGCAATAGAAATTTTACGCCAGTTCCCGGATGGAGATCAAGCGGCAATCATTGGGGACGTTACGGAAAAGAGCGGTACCGTAGTCACGATGAAAAGCCAGATCGGGGCAACTCGTATCCTTGATATGCTTAGCGGAGAGCAACTGCCCCGGATTTGCTAGCGTAACAAAATTAATTTGCGCCCACTTACTACCGTCGAACCCACTTGCAAACGAACCCCATAAACCCCGCTCTGCACCGGTCTGCCCTCCTGGTCCGTCCCAGACCAAATCACCGCATGTTGACCTGCCTGCCGGTACTCATCGACTAACACCGTGACCAATCGCCCACCCAGATCATATATCGCCAGATATACCGGAGCACCTTCCGGTAAATCGAACCGGATCGCCGTTTGGGGATTAAACGGATTGGGGTAATTGGGGTGTAATTGCATCGGGGAGTGAATCACAGGTTGATCCGGCGGATGCGGAACCGCCACAATAGCGGAATTGAGCGTATGATAGACGGTCTCCAATAGGGTATGATTGCGGTCGGCACTGAACTCCCAAAACATACTACCCCCGAGCTCATAAAGATTGATATAGGCGCACTTTTGCTGGATGGAGATGCTATCATCATAACTAATCATAATCTGTGTTTCGGGATTATACAGCCACGGAACGTGAGCACCGTCATGCCAGTAGCGGCTATACCCGTTGGTTTCCACGTAGTTAGTGGCTAAATCCCAAAAATCAAAGACACCGTTTTCCCAAGTGCCGGCAGGCGCGGCACCCCAATAGGAGGTAAACAGCCCGTTATTTTCATTGGGGACACCCCCATAACCTCGTCCGTAAAATGCCAGCCCCACATGGAGTTTCTCCGGAGGCACACCCCGGCTCAGATACGCTTGAACGGCTGCATCTACCGTATAAGCAGAATGATACGGCTCTTCCAGTGGGTCATCCTCTGCGATAAATAGCGGGGCATTGAAGTGCGTTACGGCATCCGCCTCACCACCCCACGGACCGTGTAGATCGTAGCTCATCAGATTTATCCAATCCAGATACTCATGAAGGAGTTCCACTTCCAGATTCTCAATTTTGTGCGGTGCGGCAGGAGCGGCAATGGTTAGCAGATAATTACCGGCGTCATCTAGTTGTTCTCGCAGTTCCGCCAGGAGCAAGGTAAAATTTTCCCGATCTTCGGGGCGATAGATATTGCCGGGGTCACCGCAGCAGACGGGATATTCCCAATCAATGTCCACCCCGTCAAATTCATATTCCTGAATAAATTCGACACAAGATGCGGCAAACGTCGAGCGGGATTCCTCGGTGAGAGCAATATCGGAAAAATAGGTGGACCACGTCCAACCGCCGACAGAAATCAGCGTTTTTAAGTGTGGATGAGCGGCTTTCAGCAATTGTAGCTGGTGAAAAGAGCCCCGCAGACAGCCTTCATCCCAACAATCACCTTCATAATACCGATCAATGTCGGCATAGGGGTCTCCTAGTTGGATTGTACCGGTGGTCGGGTCGATATTCGCGAAAGCATAATTGATATGGGTGACCTGATCCGCTGGAATATCGGGTACGTGATAATTCCGGGCATAAACTGACCACGAGGTGTAATACCCCACAATGTTTTTCGCAAATTCCTGCGCGTGAACGGGGAATAGCAGGCAAAAAAAGATCAACATCGATAGAACATAGGACATTGGAACCTCCTTTTGTGATGAATGATCCGGTATTCGGTTGTTGGGCGGGATCACCATAATAAAAAAACAACCGGCCGTTCCGCAAGGGCTATCAAGTGTCCATTCCAAGGCAATTTTGCCCGTCACCGAACATTCACCACATCTCAAGCAGGTGATCGCGCATAAAAGACCCGGTAAGGTCCTTCAAAATTGGAGAAAGCGCGCTTGTTACACTCTGAGTTATAGGTCACAAAAATCACATAAGTATAAAATTTTAGTGTGGGTCTTGACAAATGCGGCACACCTCTTATATTAATTTGGTAGCAGGACAGCTTAATGAGGTGCGGCCGCCTCGCGAGGCTCATGACCTCGTGCTCCCCTGTTCGACTCAGGGTCCTGCTACCATATTTAAAACTTAAAACCCCCGATCCAGCGTGCTGGATCGGGGGTTTTTGTTGCTTAAAAACCGATTTAATTTGTAGCTCGGATTACATCACGGCAATCAGGGGAGCAATCACTAAACTCACCACACTCATTAACTTAATGAGGATATTGAGTGAGGGACCCGCCGTATCCTTGAAAGGGTCACCTACAGTATCCCCGACGACCGTTGCCTTGTGAACATCACTACCTTTACCACCAAGTTGCCCGGTTTCCACAAACTTCTTGGCATTATCCCACGCACCACCTGCGTTGGACATAAAAATAGCCATTAGCACGCCGGAAACCGTTACACCTGCCAGCAAGCCACCCAGCACTTCCGCACCAAAAATAAAACCGACAACCACTGGAGCCGCGACCGCAATCACGCCGGGTGCAATCATCTCTTTGAGGGCGGCGCCGGTTGCAATGGTTACACACTTGGCGTATTCGGCTTTGGCTTTACCCTCCATCAAGCCGGGGATTTCGTTAAACTGCCGGCGGACTTCCTCAATCATTTTACCGGCGGCTCGCCCGACCGCTTTCATCGCAAGCGACGAAAAAAGGAATGGCAACATACCACCCACCAGCAGACCCGCCATGACGGTAGGGTGCATGATGTCAATTCCGGTCAAACCGGCAACAGAAGTAAATGCAGAGAACAGGGCTAATGCGGTCAATGCTGCCGAGCCAATGGCAAATCCTTTTCCGATGGCGGCAGTGGTGTTCCCCACAGCATCGAGCTTATCTGTTCGTTGCCGGACTTCTGGACCTAACTCACACATTTCTGCAATCCCGCCAGCGTTATCCGCAATCGGACCGTAGGCATCCACCGCAAGCTGAATTCCGGTTGTGGAAAGCATCCCTAACGCCGCGATGGCAATGCCATACAAATGGGCAAAATGGTACGCCACAATAATTGCCGCTGCAATCGCAATCAGGGGAATGGCGGTGGACATCATTCCCAATCCCAAACCGGAAATGATGTTGGTAGCGACACCTGTCACCGAATCTTTCGCGATACCTTGTGCCGGACTTTTACTTTCTGCGGTGTAATATTCTGTACTAAAGGCAATGACCAAGCCGGAAATTAGCCCGGCAATCGTAGCGAAGAAGACCCCATTTGCGGTAATCGTGTGATCACCAATAACAAACGAGCCTTCGGGTAACATCCACTTGATGATAAAAAATGAGACAATGACCATCAAAATACCGGCGGTGAAAATCCCTTTATTTAAGGCGGCTTGGGGGTTGCCGCCTTCCTTCGTGCGTACCAAAAATGTTCCTAAAATAGAGACCACAATACCGGCACTTGCCAGCACGAGCGGTAACAACACGGCATTATAACTGCCAATAACACCTGCCCAAGCCACGCCGATCACCATTGTCCCGATAATCGAACCGACATAGGACTCAAACAGGTCTGCACCCATACCTGCCACATCACCGACGTTATCGCCCACATTATCGGCAATCACCGCCGGATTGCGCGGGTCATCTTCGGGAATACCGGCTTCCACTTTACCCACCAGATCGGCCCCGACGTCCGCCGCTTTCGTAAAAATACCACCGCCGACACGGGCAAACAGGGCAATTGAACTGGCACCTAATGAGAATCCGGTCAGTACGCTTAGCACCCGTGCCATTAGGATTTGCCCTTCACTGGTGGTTACGCCTAAGTCCGCTCCAAAAAACTTCACGTATAAAATAAATAAGCCGGACAGACCCAATACCCCTAAACCAACCACCGACATGCCCATCACCGACCCGCCGGAAAAAGCAACTTTTAATGCACTTGCTAAACCGGTTTGGGCGGAGCCGGCGGTGCGGACATTTGCCGAGGTGGCTACGCGCATCCCGAAAAATCCTGCCAGTGCCGAACAGATCGCCCCAATAATAAACGAGATGGCAACCAACCAATGACTATCAGCAGAACCATTGTAAGCCACACCTAAAATAATGGCAACAATCAATACAAACCCGGCTAGAATACGATATTCGCTGGCTAAAAATGCCATTGCTCCTTCGCGGATATATCCTGAAATCTCTTTCATGCGCTCACTGGGGACATCCTGCTTACTAATACCCTTCGACTTTATGAACGCAAACAGTAACGCCGCGATACCGAACACCGGCATCAAGTAAATCAAATTATTCAAGGTAAGGTATCCTCCTTTTAAAATGAAGATGTGAATCGGTTAAATTAAATAAGTGAATTTCATCGCATGATTTCGTCTCGAATGGTGACCATTACAAGATGAGAGTACTGTAACAAAAGGTTTGCAATCATAACACCTCGAAAAAGATCAGTCAATACAAAAACCGCTCAAAAGCCTGATGATAACCATCTTAAAGCGAAAAATTTAAACAGGAATATGTAATCTCTTTGGGGATATTAACCTACCTACATTTGTATTGAAATATATATTACTTGATCTCACCCTTTTCGGAGGAAAATTAGTGTTGACAAAAAACTAAGTTTAGTGTATTATGTACACTATAAAGAAAGGAGGAAGCTATGAGTTACCAAAAGTTACCGTATAATCAGTCGTTAGCCTTACTCACAGACCTATATGAACTCACGATGGCGTACGGGTTCTGGAAAACCGGTACCGGGGAGCGAGAGTCTGTGTTTCATCTTTTTTTCCGCAAAAATCCGTTTGGTGGGGGATACGCCCTTGCGTGCGGGCTTGCCACGATCATCGATTATCTGGAGAATTTCACCTTTGATGAAAGTGATCTCGCATATCTAAGTTCACTCAGCGGAAATGACGGCAAACCGCTATTTGATCCTGCCTTTTTAGAGTATCTCAAACGGATGGAGTTCCGGTGTGATGTTGATGCCGTTCCCGAAGGGACGGTTGTGTTCCCCAACGAACCGTTGGTACGGGTACAAGGTCCGGTCATTCAATGCCAAATTTTAGAAAGTGCCCTACTCAATGCGATCAATTTTGAGACGTTGATTGCAACCAAAGCCGCCCGTATTTGCTATGCGGCAAATGGGGAACCGGTACTGGAATTTGGCTTACGCCGGGCACAGGGGTTTGATGGAGGGTTGGGTGCTAGCCGGTCTGCTTATATTGGGGGCTGTGCGGCAACTTCCAACGTGATGGCGGGTAAACTGTTCGGTATCCCTGTTAAAGGGACACACGCCCACAGTTGGGTGATGCTGTTTGATTCCGAGATTGAGGCGTTTGAGGCGTATGCGGACGCGATGCCGAACAACTGCGTTTTTTTGGTCGATACCTACAATACCCTGGAGGGTGTCAAACACGCGATTGAAGTTGGGAAAAAATTGCGGGAACGTGGCTATGAAATGGTGGGAGTCCGGCTCGACTCCGGGGATTTAGCGTACCTTAGCATCCAAGCGCGGGAACTCCTCGATGCCGCCGGATTTACCGGCGCAACTATCGTGGCGAGTAACGATCTGGATGAGATCATCATTGACAGCCTCAAGGACCAAGGGGCAAAAATTACCGTGTGGGGCGTCGGTACAAAGTTAGCAACTGCCTACAACCAGCCCGCTTTAGGAGGCGTGTACAAACTTGCCGCCGTGCGCCATGCCGGTGGGGAATGGGAGTACAAGGTTAAGCTCTCCGAACAGCAAGTTAAAATCTCTAACCCGGGGCGACAGCAAGTCCGGCGCTATTTCAACTCAGTGGAAAATATCGCCGATATGATTTACAATCTGGATGCCCCGCCTCGCTCGGACGCGGTCATTGTTGATCAATTTGACATGACACGCCGCAAGCACATCCCCCCAGAAACACCGTATCAGGATTTGCTGGTGCCGATCTTCCGGCAAGGTACGCGTATCTATGACCTGCCTTCTATCCATGACATTCGCCGGCAGGCTCAAGAAAATCTCAGCCGCTTTCATGCGGGCATCAAACGATTTGTCAATCCGCACCAGTACCCGGTCGGGTTGGAAAAATCACTGTTTGATCTCAAAACCGAACTCATTTTGAAGGCACGCCACATCAACCACCAGTAGAGGTACATTATGCCATTTACATACGAATATCCACGCCCTGCCGTGACGGTCGATTGTGTTGTTTTTGGACTTGATACCGAACCACAGCTAAAATTGATGGTCATCCAGCGGGCTCACCCACCGTTTGCCGGCGAGTGGGCGCTACCCGGCGGGTTTGTGGGTATGGACGAAGATTTGGAAGAAAGCGCCCGTCGCGAGTTGAAGGAAGAAACCGGCATCGACCATATTTTTTTGGAACAACTGTACACCTTTGGTAAACCGGGGCGTGACCCCCGCGGCAGAACCATCACCGTGGCGTATTATGCCCTGATCAATTTAAGCGAGCACCCTGTGACCGCGGCAAGTGACGCCCAAGATGCCCGCTGGTTTGAAGTCAATCATTTGCCGAAATTGGCATTCGACCATGATCAAATTGTGGCAACCGCCCTTCAGCGGTTGCGGGGGAAAGTGCGCTACCAGCCCATCGGGTTCGAGTTACTCCCCCGAAAATTCACCCTGACCCAACTTCAGCAGTTGTATGAAATCATTCTGGAAAAACCGCTGGATAAACGCAATTTCCGCCGAAAAATTCTCAAAATGGATATTCTGGTCGCCCTAGAGGAGTATCAAACCGGTGTACCCCACCGCGCGGCGCGGTTGTATCAGTTTGATGAAAAGAAGTACCAGCAAAAAATTAAAGCGGGTTTCAATTTTGAAATTTAAACTTAAAATGGAGGTCAAGTTGACATGAAAAAAGCACTGATTATTGTCGATGTTCAAAATGATTTTTGTCCGGGCGGGGCACTGGCGGTTCAGGAAGGTGATCAGATTATTCCCATTATCAACCGGTTGGCGCAGTCCGGGCAGTTTGACCGGATAATTGCTACCCAAGATTGGCATCCTGCCAATCACGGTAGTTTTGCCGCCAATCATCCGGGTAAAACACCCGGTGAGCGCATCAAATTAGGGGGATTAGACCAAATTCTGTGGCCCATTCATTGTGTGCAAGGCAGTCATGGTGCGGATTTCCATCCCGAATTAGACCGGTCTCACGTGGATTGTATCTTCCAAAAAGGTACCGACCCCCAAATTGATAGTTACAGTGGATTTTATGACAATGGGCGACGGAAATCTACCGGCTTAGCAGAGTATCTGCACGGCGAGGGAATCCAACAGGTAGTGGTGGTGGGTTTAGCAACGGATTATTGCGTGAAATTTACGGCGTTGGATGCGCGGCAAGAAGGGTTTGAGACCGTGTTGGTCGAAGATGCCGTGCGCGGGGTGAATCTAAATCCAAATGATGTGGAACAGGCAATTCGTGCGATGAAAGCCGCTGGAGTACGTGTGGTATCGAGTGACATGTGGCAATGATGGCTTCAATGGAATTGCCGTTGTGCCTTATCTTGACCCTGAGTAGCCAAACCGTAGATGTCCATCATGGTGATATTCGATGCACCAGCTATCTTGTTCATCAAAAATCCAGCAATCCCAGAAATCTTGGGTAACAACCTTGGAAGCCACGGGGATCAGGTCTTGCAAGTTGATTTTCAAATTGGGTGAGAGAAAATTTGCCCAGAGAACGGTCACTTGCGGGTTCGCTAATCCTGCCCGTTCACTGACCTGTTTGATAAATTGACCATGATCAAAATTGAAAGTGGTTTCATGACGCTCGTACACCTCCCGGGCGAAATTCCAGTCAATACGCCCTCCGGCGTGGAACACAAAATGCTGTTCCAGCCAGAGCTGTGAGGGGTCGGTAGGGTGGGCGTGTGTTTGGGTTTGCCAGACCTCGATCTGGTAGGGAATCCCTTGTTGGTCGAGTTGGTTCAAAAGCGGTTGTCGCGAAGCGACGATTTTATCATAATCAATGGACGTTTGTGCTCGTTCACGAGCTTGACGCCGGCGGATCGCTCGTTCTTGGGGGGTAAGTTCTCGCATGTGATGTCCTTTCTCTCATAAACACGCGGATATTCATTCCGCCAAAGCGCGATACGGGCACTGCAGAAGGTGTGCCCGGATTCTGTCTTTCCCCTCAAGCAAGACCTGTCACGAAGAGCAGAAGTAAGGTGCTTTCAGTTCCCCAGTTTACACAATCCACCCTTGAAAATCAAGGGGTTTCGTCTTTTCGGGAGAGCAACTTCCGCTCAAAAAAGCTATTGACAACCCTTTCGCAAGTATGATAAGCTCCTTCCATACTTCGTCCAACCCGCCGGATTATGTGCCAAATCACATCTGGTATCTGCATTTTTGCCTACCTACGAGAAGGAGATATTTTTTATGAAAGCCCAAGATTTTATCCTTAGTGACGCTCTAAAATTTCATCCAGAAGTTGGGAAATTGCTCCTGGGTGATGAGCGAATGCTACTCTTCCGGCAAGAAGCTTTTACGGTACTTCGTAAACTGTTGTTTGAGCAGTTAGGAGACGACCTCGCCAATGGTTGGTTGTTTCAATTCGGTTACCGGTGCGGTCATGGTGATTTTGGGGTCCTTTCGACTTTATACGATTGGGATACCGATGCAGACCGGTTAGCTTGTGGTCCCATCATGCACACGTGGGAAGGCATCGTTCAGGTTGAACCGGTGCAGATGGAATTTGACTTGGGCAGTGGTCACTTCTATTTTCGGGGCATCTGGCGCAACTCGTATGAAGCCGAAATTCATCTAAAAGAATTTGGTAAAAGTAAGGTACCCACCTGTTTTTCCCTAACCGGTTATGCTTCCGGTTGGTGTAGCGCTTTTATGGGTAAACCGCTGTTAGCGATTGAAACCAAATGCATTGGTAAAGGAGATGAGCAATGTGAATGGGAAATTAAGCCGTACGATACATGGGGTCCGGAAGCCGATCTATGGCGCCGCGCCTCTACGGCTACTGAATCATCATTGACAGAAGACCTCGAAGAAAAGATGAAGGTGATTGAAGAACAGCAAGAGGCCATGCTGGAACTTTCCACACCTGTGATCCAAATCTGGGAAGGCATCCTGATTTTACCCTTGATTGGCACGATTGACAGCCGCCGGGCGGGGCAGATCATGCAAAACACATTGAATGCGGTCAGCCAACATCGCGCCAAACAAATCATTATTGACATCACTGGCGTGCCGTTTGTGGATACAGAGGTTGCGAATCACTTGATCAAAACCATTCAAGCGGCAAAATTGGTCGGGGCAAAATGCATCTTAGTCGGGATTTCCTCCGAAGTGGCGCAAACTCTCGTCCATATCGGCATTGATCTGGAACATCTGGATACCTTCGCCACGTTGGAAGATGGCTTGCAAGAAGCCCTTTACCGGATGAAATTTGAAATCTGCCGGGTGTAATCTAACACCTTTTGCCCTTTGTTAGGGTTTGATAGGCTCACTAACTCCCTCCGTCTGCCCCCAGAGCCGTCATGGACATCGCCGAAGTGACCGGATCGCCAGAACACATCCCATATTAAAATAGCAACCAACCCAAACTTATAATTATTGAAAGAAAAGAGGTATGTGCATGACCCAATCGGAGCAAAATCAGCTCGAAATGCTCAAAAAGCAACTTAAACAGACCCAACAAAAGCTCCGTGATGTAGAAAAGAAGTATCAACTTTTATCCGAAGCATCTTTTGAAGGGTTTTTGGTGCATGAACAAGGTGTCATTTTAGAGGCAAACCCGAATATTGCAGCTATGTTGAGGTGTGACCTCGAAGACCTCCCCGGCTTGAATTTATTGCAAGATGTGGTACACCCCGATTCACTGGAAAAAGCCTTAACCCGCATCAAATCGGGTTCGGAAGAACCCTATGACCTGAAAGTGTTACGGCGCGATGGCACAACCTTTTTCGCCGAAGTGTGCGCGAAAAATATTGAACTGGAGGGGCGGTCTGTCCGGGTGCTGGCAGTGCGCGATATTACCGCCCGTAAAAAAATGGAAGATGAACTCCGGCAAGCAAAAGCGAATCTGGAAAAAATGGTGGAAAAACGGACGGCACAACTCAAAGAACAACAGGATATTATGCTGGAACTTTCCACACCTGTGATCCAAATTTGGGAAGGCATCCTGATTTTACCTTTGATTGGCACGATTGATAGCCGGCGGGCGGGGCAAATCATGCAAAATACCTTGGAGGCGATCTCTCATAAACGTGCTAAACAAGTCATCATTGATATCACCGGTGTGCCGTTTGTGGATACAGAAGTTGCGAATCACTTAATCAAAACCATTCAAGCGGCAAAATTGGTCGGGGCAAAATGCATTTTGGTCGGGATTTCCTCGGAAGTGGCGCAAACTCTCGTCCATATCGGTATTGATCTGGAACATCTGGAC
>RFFQ01000056.1 GCA_003697105.1 Gemmatimonadota bacterium
ATTCATGGGCTTGGCAGTCAAGGCAATGTTTGGGTGGATAAATACGGTTTACCTGCCAAATTACAACAAGAACTCAATCTTGAATTTGGTGGGATTTTATCGCTTACCGATAAAAATAGGATAACCGTTTCTCCCATAGACGCTAGTGGGTATGATGTTTTTGCCGTTTCACTCAGTGACCCGTACGGTTCTATTCCGGTTTTAGCCGGTGAGCTCGAACGATTCGTCAAATACGTTCGCAAAATCACCAGAGCAAAACGAGTTACTCTGGTGGGGTTTAGTATGGGCGGAGTTGTTGCCCGGCAGTATGTGGTTGATCATCCTCGGAATCATCATGTACACCGGTTAATCACAATCGCCAGTCCTCATCAGGGTAGCGGTCTGGCTTTGATCGGCGATATTCTGGCATGGGCGCCCGATAACCTTGAAGATGACATTGCCAAAGGGATTAATTGGGTCGCAAAAGATGTTATCAATTTAGAAGGATTTGAAGTTACATCTGCCGCAATTAGCGATTTACGACCTCCTCGTTCTCATTCCAACGACGCTCTTTTTCCGGGTGAAACTTATCTGTACCAATTAAATAACAAACCGCATCCGCTTGATATAGAGTATGTGTGCGTTATTGTTAGGGTGGGTCTACAAAGTCTGATTGATGATGCAATGGAAGAGATGGTAAAAAAATTATATAATTTGGAGTATGATGACGGGAATAAGACGGTACTCGCCGTTAAAATCACGACTATTCTGTCAGGCACACTCAGTAAATTAATATCTGCCTTGCCACAAGGTAAAATTGATTTGTTGGGTAGTACGGATGGAGTTGTTAGTTCCACCAGTCAGGATTTACGCCAATTGCCTTTCTTTCAAAATCCCGAAATCGTTACGGCATATGAGATTGAAGGCATTCCCCATTTGGAAGCCTGTGTTGAACATGAATTTATGATTGAAGCATTAGGTTTCGATCATCCGTAGCATATTCCCCCTGAAATAACCAAAACCTTGACAAACCCCGTTTTCCCCACTATCTTACCCCCAATTTGCCGTTAAGCACTGTTCAGACCATTTGACACCGCCCCTATTATGCAATTTACTGACATTAAAGACCATATTCTGCCGTTGGTAGAAAAGCCCAACCGTTATGTGAGTAACGAACTGAACGTTATCCGCAAGGATCATGATCAGGTCAAGCTCTCCTTTGCGCTCTGCTTTCCGGATACCTACGAAATCGGGATGTCCCATTTGGGCTTCAAGATTTTATACCACATCCTAAATAAGCGGGATGATGTCGTCGCAGAACGAGCTTTTGCCCCGTGGGTGGATATGGAAAATCTGATGCGCCACCACCAAATCCCGCTCTTTTCGCACGAAACCTACACCCCGCTACGTGATTTCGATATTTTAGGCTTTACACTCCAATACGAATTGAGCTATACTAATATATTGAATATGCTCGATTTGGCTCAAGTGCCGGTGTTAGCGGCAGAGCGAACCGGTACCGACCCGTTGGTCATCGCCGGCGGTCCCTGTGCCTCCAATACAGAGCCGATTCATCTTTTTGTGGATGCGGTGTTGATCGGTGAAGGTGAAGATGCCGTGCATGACATTGTGGATGCGATCATCGCCGCGAAGGCAAAAGCGCTGTCGCGCGAGGAAACGCTCTTTGAAATCGCCCAAATTGAGGGCATGTATGTCCCTCGTTTTTATGATCAACTTGATGATGGTCAGATTGTACCCAATCGCGACGGCATTCCAGAAACGGTTAAACGCCGTTTTGTGCCGGAACTCCGTTACGAAGATATTCCCACCGATCCGGTGGTGCCGAGTACGGGCGTCATCCACGAACGTGCCATGATTGAAGTCATGCGAGGCTGTACCGTCGGTTGCCGCTTTTGTCACGCCGGAATGTACTATCGTCCGGTGCGGGAGCGGTCGGCAAGTGATGTGATCGATCTGACCAAAAAAGTACTAAAAAGTACGGGTTACGATAATGTCTCCCTGATTTCGCTCTCCTCGGCAGATTATACCTGCGTGGCGGATGTGGTCCAACAGATCAATGAGGCGTACGGCGATGATAAAATTTCGATTTCATTACCCTCTTTACGCCCGGATGTGTTTACTGTGGATTTGGCAGATGGGGTTTCATCGGTCAAAAAGAGCGGTTTGACGTTCGCGCTGGAAGCCGGTACGCAACGTCTGCGGGATGTCATCAACAAGCCTAACTCCGAAGAAGCCCTTTTCCGAGTCGCAGAAGATGCGTTTAAGAAGGGCTGGCAGACGGTCAAGCTCTATTTTATGATCGGTTTGCCCACGGAAACCACTGAAGATTTGGATGGGATTGTCCGGGTTATCAATACGGTGTACCGGCTGGGAAGACAGCACGGTAAAGGTCGGATTACCATCAATGCGACTATCTCTCCCTTCGTGCCCAAACCACACACGCCGTTCCAGTGGGAAGCTCAAGACACCATCCGCACTTTTTACAAAAAGGTGCATTATTTGGAATCAAAGTTGACAAATCGTAACATTAATGTTAAGTATCACGCCCCGCACGGGTCGTATTTGGAATGTGTTCTGGCACGGGGTGATCGGCGGGTGAGCGAGGTGGTTTATCAGGCATGGCGCAAAGGGTGTCGCTTTGATGCGTGGGATGAATTTTTTCGTTTTGATACATGGCTGGATACCTTTGCCGAGCTCGGTGTTGACCCGGACGAATTTACCCAAGAACACACATTTGAGCAACACCTACCCTGGGATCATATCGATATTCATGCACGCAAAAAATTCTTGTGGAAAGACCGGCAAAAAGCGTATGAAAATGCGCCGTTAGCGGATTGCCGTTGGGAAAAATGCCATGCTTGCGGCGTACCACGAGGCAAGACGTGCAATGTGCTCGCGGGTGTCCATCCGGTGATGGGAGAGAGTGTCGATCCCCCATTTGCCGCAATGGAGCAACAACTCATTTCGGCGGAAAGCCTGAAGCGAACCCCGGCGATCCACCGCCCACTCAATGGACAACTTACCCAGCGTAATGGTAACGGACAGGCTCCGAAAATGCCGGTCAAGTATCGGTTTAAGCTGACCCGTGACGAACGCTTTCGCTTTATCTCCCACCGGGATTTTATGGAGATAATCAACAAAGCGTTACGGCGGTCAGAGTTGCCGTTGGCATACACCCAAGGTTATTCACCTCGACCTAAGATCAGCTTTGGTCCCTCGTTGCCGCTGGGAATGAGTAGTTTCGCCGAGTATTTCGATCTGCAATTAAATGAAGAGATCGACCACTTGCGGGATCGGTTCAATCGCGTGTTACCGGATGGTATTGCGGTCCAACATGTCAAATTGATTGCGGGTAAAGTGCCTTCTCTCTCGGCGGTGGTGGATACGGCGGTTTATACCGTTGCCGGTTTGGAGTGTCCCACGCCCCATCAAGTGGAGTCATTCCTTGCCCAAGATGAAATTTGGGTCGAGCGAAACGGGAAAAAGAAGCGGCGAAAATCGATCAACATTCGTCCGCTGATTCATGATATTACGGTACAACCGGAGAACGGTATCTGGCAATTGGTGCTGGAGACCGGTAATCAGGGTCATGGCAGACCGGATGAAATTCTACTCCTTTTAAGTGATATTTCAGCGCAAGATATTTTGAAGTTGCAGATGGTGCGCACCGATCTGCTTATTCGTCAGGAGGATCACTTTCTGACGCCAATGGATATTATTTAAAATGATCTTCCGGGATGTACGGTGTTTGTTTAAGGATGGGGTAAGTATTATACCCGATCCATTCGATCTTTGAACTTTAAATATGGGGTTTTTCAAGTGTAATGTACACGGAGATTATTGTTAATGTGAACCCTAACGAAACACGAATCGCCATTTTGGAGGATCAACAATTAGTTGAATTATTGATTGAACGCGCCGAAAAGCGGCGAGTCGTTGGGGATATTTATAAAGGACGTGTGGATGCCGTGATTCCCGGAATGCAAGCGGCATTTGTCGATATTGGGATGGAGAAAGCCGCATTTTTACACGTCTCGGATATGTTAGATATGGATACCTACAATCGGGAATTTCTGGATATGGATGATGACGATGAGGATGAAACCAGTACCAATGGGAAATCAAACCGCAAACGATCCACCCGCCGGACACGGCGCGAGTACAAACCGATCCAGAAAATCTTGAAAGAAGGACAGGAAATTATTGTTCAAGTCAAAAAAGAACCCATTAGTACGAAAGGCGCCCGGATTACTACCCAAATTTCGTTAGCAGGACGGTTTTTAGTGATGATGCCGGGAGCCGCCAGTATCGGGGTTTCACGTAAAATTCAAGATGAAGGCCGGCGTAAAGAATTAAAAAAATTTCTCCGGCGCTTGCTCACCGAATCTAACTCAGATGCTGGCTTTATTGTTCGCACGGCTGCCGGCGAACAAAGCAACGAAGACCTAAAAGAGGATATGCAAACGCTGGAAGCCCTCTGGAATGAGATCAAGCAGAAAGCGGATAAAGCAAAACCACCAGCGTTGATTCATCAGGATGCCGAAATGGTCGGCGGGTTAGTGCGGGATGTTTTCACCAAAGAAACCAACCGGCTGGTCATCGATGACAAAGATGAATACGAGGATATTTGTAACTATCTGGAAACGTACGCTCCAGAACTGAAAGAAAAAACAAAGTTATATACCGAAGATACACCGATCTTTGATGCCTATAGTATTGAGCCGCAAATTGAAAAAGCTCTGCGCCGGAAAGTATGGCTCCGAAGCGGGGGTTATATTATCATCGATCATACGGAAGCGCTGACGGCAATCGATGTCAACACCGGTAAATTCATTGGGCGGGAAAATCAGGAACAGACGATCTTACAAACCAATCTGGAAGCCGCCGATGAAATTGCGCGGCAACTTCGGTTACGCGACATCGGGGGAATCATTGTGTTGGATTTTATCGATATGGAGCATGAATCCAACAAACAAAAAGTGTTAAACGCCCTAAAAAATGCGATGCGAAATGACCGTAGCCGTCCTAAAATATGTCAAGTCAGCGATTTGGGCTTGATTGAGATGACCCGTAAGCGTGTTCGTCCCAGTTTGGTCAACACGTTTTATGAACCTTGCCCGACATGTGATGGTACCGGGCGAGTCGTCTCGCGCTCCACAACAGCGATGAAAATCGAACGCTGGTTGAACCGTGCCGGTGCGTATTCCAGCGAGCGGGATTTGCTGGTCTATGCCCATCCGGTGATTGTGGACTTTATTTCCGGAGAAGATGATGCGCGCCTGTCTCATCTTCGGGAAAAATATAAGATGGACATCAAATTTGAGGTTGACCCCAACCTCAGAATTGATAAATTTAAGATTGTTTCGATCCGTACCGGTGAAGAGATCACCGAACATTTTTTGAGTTGATGAATCGTTAATTCGCCCATCATGATTCATAACTTTTTCAGAAAGGTGAACCAAATGAAACTCTTTTCAATCATGCGTCGAGGTGTTAATTTTGCGGGCATCGCTGCAATCGCCATGTTTTTTGTACAGTGTGGGGATAACAGTGATGACGTCAGCGGGATTTCCGGTTCCGCGGCAATTACCGGACAGGTTGTCATCAAAAGTACCGCCACCAACGGGGTGGGAGAAATTCAGTTTGAGACCCTGGGCTACCAACAAGCCACCGGTATTCATGTCGAATTGTGTGAGTTGGTTGATTTTGAAACGACCGTCTGCGGTATCGATACGGTTTCAAGCCGAAAAGGAGTCTATAGCTTCGGCTTCCAGCAAGCGGGTACTTACATTGTCAAAGCCCGTATCAACGATTATATCGAAGCTGAAGGGGATAGTTCCGTTATTCTGTATGATAAATCCCGTGTGAATGGTCCGACAATTTCGTTTGGACCCTATCCACGCTATCAAGGGACATTACTCACTGCCAATCGATTACCGTTCCCGAACCCCTTTACCGAAACCGTTACCCTACTTATCAACGCTGGGGACATCGAAAGCGGTTCTACCGGCGATTTGAAAGTGCGTCTGTTTGATGTTACCGGTGAAGAAATAATGGTGTTGCTCGATGAACGCGACGTTACCCCGGGCGCGCAGCAAATTATATGGGATGGAATGAATAAGAGCGGGATCGAAATGCCTGCCGGAATGTATTTTTACGTCGTCACGTGGTACGATAACGAAACAAATGATTTTGAAGGATATGTTGGTAATTTTATGAAACGGTAACTTTTTTAGGAGGATTGAGTCTTGTACGCAATTGTGAATATTGGTGGATTCCAATACAAAGTTCAGAAAGATATGCAACTGAAAGTGCCTCGCTTGAGTGCCGAAGAAGGGGCATCTGTGGATTTAGACCATGTACTCTTGGTCTCGAACGGCGATGATGTCCAAATCGGGAAACCGTTGGTGGAGGGTGCAAAAGTAAGCGCCGAGGTGCTGGAGCATGGTAAACACCGCAAAGTGATGGTTGTCAAGAAAAAACGGCGCAAAGGCTATAAGCGCCGGAACGGTCACCGCCAACTCTACACCGCCATACGGATTACTGGTATCCATGCGTAGAACGTTGTGGCAGACACTGTTTGTAATGCTTTTCTGGTTGGGATGGGGTCTTATTTCCACCGCCGCGGGTGGGTCACCGGTTGTGGAAACCTATTACCCGATCAACGTAGATAGTTATTGGGTTTACGAGGCGGAAGGGGGGCGGTTTGATGGGTTGCGCGGCGAATATCGCTTTACCGGGCAAACCCAACTTGCTGATGGCTCACTCGTCTGGATTCGGGTATGGTCTGTGACACTTCCCTCTGGGGAAATCGCCCGCGATACCAGCTTTGTGTTGGTTGATGAAACACAACACCAAATACATCTTATCGGAGACCGCCTACGACGGGATGAGATGATTTTTCTCACGGAAAATCTGGATCCGGGCGATTCGTGGCAAGCATCCCCCTACCACCAAATGCAACAGGTACATGTGGTCGCCACCGAGGTCAATGCACTGGTGCCTGCCGGTATGTTTGCCCACTGTGTGCGGTTAGAACGCACCAATCAGGATTTTGCCAAGTTTAGCTATCTATTAGCCCCTGCGGTGGGCATGATTGAGTTTGGAACAAAGGTCAATACTAACAAAGTTCGGAACAAAGATGCACCATTGCCCGAAACCACGTGGCGCTTAGTCGAATATTCAATTCCATAGTGAAAATTTAATCCAGAGTAAGGAGATTTACGAATGGCTCATAAAAAAGGTGTGGGGAGTACCCGCAACGGTCGAGACAGTAATCCCCAATATCGCGGGGTGAAAAAGTACGGTGGTGAGTTTGTCCGCGCCGGTAATATTATTGTCCGGCAATGTGGCACAAAGATTCATCCCGGTGAAAACGTCGGTCTGGGCAGTGATTACACCATTTTTGCCTTGATTGATGGTGTCGTTAAATTTGAGCGGAAAGACCGGAAACGCAAAAAAGTTAGTGTTTACCCCCAAGACGCGTAACACAACTGGTCAAGATGAGAAATCAAAGGGTTAGAATATCAATTTGATAGGCTAGCCCTTTATTTTTGGAATAAGGAAGAGACCATGGCTCCAGGCACATTACAGGGACTATTTATTACCTTTGAAGGCATTGAAGGCAGTGGTAAATCCACCCAAATTCAACTGCTGGCGGAACGATTACAAGCCCAAAACTACACCTGTGTGGTGACGCGTGAACCCGGGGGGACGGCTCTTGCCGAAAAAATCCGGGACTTGTTACTCGACCCGGAACATACCACCATGTCGCCTCGTGCCGAATTGTTATTGTACGCTGCCAGCCGCAACCAGCATCTCCACGAAAAGATCATCCCGGCCTTGGAACGCGGCGACATTGTGATCTGTGACCGGTTTTATGATTCCACAACAGCCTATCAAGGTGCCGGGCGGGTGCTGGAGCCGGCGCTCATCCAAACCGTGACCGACGTTGCCGTAGGCTCACACCGTCCTGACCTCACCTTTTTTATTGATGTTCCGGTCGCGGTGGGACTTGACCGGATTCGCCAGCGGCACGGGCAACTGGATCGATTGGAATCCGAAACATTGGACTTCCACGAACGTGTCCGTGAAGGCTATTTGGCAATTGCCCAAAATGAACCCGAACGCGTGGTACTCATTGATGGAATGCAACCGATCCCAGCGGTGCAACAGCAAATTTATCATCACCTGACAACTCATTTCCCTTCGTTTTTATAGGTAACTCGTCCTATGCCAGCTGCTGTTTTTTACCCGATCTGGTTTGTGTTTGGCGCGATGTGGGGCAGTTTCATCAACGTTTGCATTTACCGTATTCCCCGCCGTGAATCCATTGTTTTTCCGGCATCGCATTGCCCGCATTGTGGCACACCGATCAAACCGTATGACAACATTCCCATTCTCAGTTGGTTGGTGCTAAAAGGTAAATGTCGTGCGTGCCACAAACCGATCTCGATCCAGTATCCTATTGTGGAACTTATTTCCGGGGTTGTCTTCATGCTCGTCTTTTACCGTACGGGCTGGTCAAGCCAACTGCCGGTCTATCTTTTCTTCAGCGTGTATTTGTTGATCGGAGCGTTGACCGACCTCTTTACGTTTTTTGATCCACCCCGAACCGAATTACCGGTACACCTGATCTTGCCTCGTATCACCCTCTCTGCCGCAGAACCCCCGACAACAGAACTTGTTTGGGAAGGGGTTATTTCCGATGAGACTTATGCCCATGAAAATCCCAATACCGAAACCGTCGGGATTGGACAACCTATTGAACCCGTCCAATTACCCCCCATTCACGTCAAGCCGATTATGGTGGAAAAGGGGATTATTCCAGATGAAATTTCAATCGGTGGCATCATCATTGGGGTGCTCTTAGCGCTCATCTCTGAACAAACCTCTTTTGATTTGATGCTTTTCCCCCGCGAGCCTTTACTGGAAGCCGTTCTTGGATTTTTTGCCGGCGCAGGTAGTCTTTATTTGCTCTCGGTGGGGTATCGATTGCTTAAAGGCATCGACGGTATGGGCATGGGGGATGTGAAATATTTGGGAATGATCGGTGTCTTTTTGGGTTGGAAAGCCGTTATTGTTACCATTTTGGTGGGGTCGGTGGTGAGTTTGCTGGTCACTGTGCCGTATCTACTCCGGTCAAAAATGGGTTCGCAGTCCCCGATGCCATTTGGTCCCTCGCTGGCGGTGGGCGCGCTCGTTGCGCTGGCGTTCGGTGATGTCTTGTTCTTATTTTAATCCCAATGGAGGTTAGATTATGAAGCTCACATTTAAGGACGATGGAAAATTAATCCTCGCTTATCTCAAGGGTGACCTCAATGAAAAAAGCGCTGAAAATTTTAAGACCCTGATCCGGCGGGAAGTCTTGCACGAAAAACGCCCAATCTTATTGAATTTAGATAAATTAGCCCATATAGATTCACACGGATTTGATGCCATCGGTTCCGTGATGACGGCTGTCACCTCCGGTGGCATGGGATTTTCCATTTACGTCTCACCGGAAAATGAGAGTGTGATGAACTTGCTCAAAGCGTCACCCTATTTTGAGTTTCTGCCTGTTTTCACGGAGGAGGTAAAAGCCCGCCATGATGCCTTGCGCCCGCGTAGAAAGAGCAAAAAGTGACCCGGATTCTGCTTATCACGATTGTTTTGATTCTTTTTACCCGTGCGGTTTCTGGGCAAGCCCAAACCAACCCGGTCACGTACGTACCACTCGATGATGACGCTTATTGGCAACTCAAGCGATTTGAAGTGCAAGGCTATCTGCGGCAGCCGATCAGCCAGACACGACCTATCTCGCGGGCAGACGTCCAGCGGGCACTTCGTGATCTGAACCATCAACAAGAAACGGGGCAGATTCAACTCACTGCCGTAGAACGGGGTGTGCTCGCAAACTTGAACCGTCGGTTTTTGCCTTCGGATTCGCTCGAACCGCATCTATTCAGCTGGCATGATCCGCACCACACTGCAGTTTTTGATCTACTGGCAGATATGCGCGTCATTGCACAATCCCGCTCAGATGATTCATCCTCTGTTGGCATCTACACCACGCTAGGGGCTGAACTCTCGGGTGCAATATTGGATAATCATCTGGGATTTTATGCCCGCAGTGTGAATGTCCGAGAATACACCTCCGGTGATGACTTACCGCGTACCGATAATTATTTCCGCGATTTTGAGTTTGGTGGCGTGTCAACGGCTTACTATGACCGTACGGAAGCCTATCTTCTTGCCAAAGTTGGTTCTGCCGGTCAAAATATCTCCCTATTGGCTGGTAAATACCAACTCATTTTTGGACCCGGTTACCGGGGACAGTTGACGCTATCGGATCATGCCGGTTCATACCCGCTCATCCACTGCAACCTCCAATTAGGACGGATCCAATTCACCAGTTTCACGGCTTTTCTGAAATCGATGGAGATAGATTCCCTGCGCAGTTACCGAGTAGAAAACCGGAACAGAATCCTTTACCGGCAAAAATATATGGCGGGGCACCGGATAGAAATTCAGGTACACCCGCGTTTGCAATTGGGTCTGGAAGAAACGGTAATCTATGGTGACCGAGGCATTGATGTCGGCTATCTAATCCCGGTGATGTTTTTCCGCTCTTACGAGCATTATTTAAATGACCCGGATAATGTAGGCTGGGGCATCGACTGGAGCTGGCGTTTTCACGATAATTGGCAGGTTTATGGTGAGATATTTATCGATGATCTTTCCTTGAGTAAAATCGGTACCACGTGGTGGGGTAACAAACAAGCCTTTTTAGGTGGATTGTATGCTGTGCGCCCGTTTGGACTGGGGAATACTGAATTCCGTTTGGAAGCGGTTCGTATCAATCCTTGGGTCTATACGCATTTTTTTCCGGTGAATCGCTACACCCATGACAATCTTGGGTTGGGGCATGAATTGGGACCGGATGTTCTTTCTCTGTTTGGGGAAATCCGGCAGTACATTTCATGGCGTTGGTGGGTCAAACTGGGGACAGAGTGGGTTCAAGCGGGTGAAGGGGGTCGCGGAGGCGACATTTTCGATATTCACCGGGATGATGTTCATGGGGAATCTGCTACATTTTTAGGTGGCACGGTTGAAGACCAAAAAACCATCACGGCTGAGACGGAGTTTATCTTGATACCTCACGTCCTTGATTTCCACTTCAGTTACACCTATACCCGGTTTGAAAACTACCGCCACCATCTGGATCGAGACCTTAACCGGCAGATGTACAAATTCAGAATCCGGGGAAATTGGTAATACAAAAGCGGGTCGGTATCAACCAACCCGCCAGGTAAATCGCCCGCACCTTATTGATGTACCACTGAGATTACCGGATATTCTCTTCCTCCGAAAACAGATGGCTTGCTCGTTCTAAAATGCGCCGTTCTTGCTCGGTTAAACTTTCGATCCCCTGTTCGTTAATCTTATCTAAAATTCGATCCACCATATCCACGACACGAGTCCGATCCAATTCACGTTCCACGGAAGGCGACCGGGTCCGTTTACGCTTACGGAACACATTGACCGGTGGAGGTGATTGCTGCTTGTAAAAGTACAAGTAACCGAAGCCAATACCAACCCCCGCCAGATGGATCAAGTGAGCAACATGATCGATTTGACCGCCCACTTCTGTCATCAGTAGTCCCAGAAAATCCAGCACGATCACCCCAATGGCAAAATACTTTGCTTTAACGGGAAATAAAAATCCGACCAGAATCACCGCGTTTGGGAAGGTCAAGGCAAATGCCAGTACAACGGCGAGTACGGCGCCGGATGCTCCGATCACCGCGACCGGAGAACTGCTGTAAAACATAAAATGCACCATATTTGCCCCGATTCCGGTGATCATATAATACCGGAAAAACTCCCGGCTACCCCATACCCGTTCCACCGGACTGCCAAACATCCACAACGCAAACATATTGAAAATGAGGTGCATCATATTGGTGCTGCTGTGCAGAAACATCGCCGAAACAAACTGCCAGATCGTGAAATGCTGGTAAACAGATTCCGGCACCAAGCCAAATGTTCGGATAAATTGATCAGAGAGGGAACCCGGTGCGACACCGCCGATCAATGCCAGCAGGATTTGAAGTACCCAAACTCCCACATTGATGAGAATCAGTCGCTTGACCATTGGTGTCCAGGCATAACTAAGGGTAAGCTCCGGTGCACCGGAAGAATTGAGAGGGGGTTGCATGAAGTCCTCTTGAAGTAACTTACTGATATTTAAGCTATTAACTACCACAGTGCTTTCAAAATATGTGGTTTTACCAACATACGGTGATCTCCAAAATTTGTCAACAAAAAACAGGTTTCTTTCCAAACACAGCCCATCTAAGGTTCCCGTAATGGTGCGAGGTGTACTTCTGGGGTCGTTCCGGCGGTGATACGAACCCTAAAAATGCACGCGGTCTCTGACCCTCACGGGAACACCGGAATGCCAAAAACCATTGACAACGATCCCGGAATCATTTATGCTTCTGATTCTGCAATCCTATCTGAAACCCTTTTTCACCCTGATTAAAGAAGACACTATGTTTAGAAAAGTATTGGTTGCCAATCGAGGCGAAATTGCGGTGCGCGTTATCCGTGCCTGTAAAGAACTCGGTCTCAAAACCGTGGCGGTTTACTCCCAAGCTGACGAAGATTCCTTGCATGTTCATCTGGCGGATGAGAGTGTTTGCATTGGTCCGCCGCTTTCGGTGGACAGCTATCTAAAACCCGCACAAATTATCAGTGCGGCGGAGATCACGGATGCGGATGCGATCCATCCCGGTTACGGATTCCTCGCCGAGAATGCACAATTTGCCCAAATGTGTGAAAAATCAGGCGTAACCTTTATCGGACCCTCCCCGGAGAATATCCGAATGATGGGCGATAAATCTCTGGCAAAAGAGAACATGCAAAAAGCGGGCGTGCCCACCGTGCCGGGCAACAAAGGGATTTTGAAAGATGTCGATCATGCCATTGAAGCCGCCTATCAGATTGGGTATCCGGTCATTTTGAAGGCATCAGCCGGTGGTGGTGGTAAAGGTATGCGCATTGTGGGAGATGTGGACGGGGTGCAAAAAACCTTCAAAGTGCTGCAAGGCGAAGCGCAAGCCGCCTTCGGTTCTCCAGATTTATACATTGAAAAATATATCCAGCGACCTCGCCATATTGAAGTGCAATTGATCGGCGATACTCACGGCAATGTGATTCATCTGGGCGAACGCGATTGTTCTATTCAACGCCGCCACCAAAAATTGGTGGAAGAAGCCCCCTCTCCGGCAGTTAGTGACGAATTGCGGGACTATATCGGCGGGGTATCGGTGCAAGGTGCCAAGGGCATTGGCTATCGTAGCGCGGGCACCATCGAGTATCTGATGGATGACCAACACAATTTTTATTTCATGGAGATGAATACCCGGATTCAGGTGGAACATCCGGTCACCGAGTGGATTACCGGTGTCGATTTGGTTAAAGAGCAGATTCGAGTTGCCATGGGGGAAAAGCTCTCTGTCACCCAAGCCGATATTCACTTACACGGACATGCCATTGAGTGCCGCATTAACGCGGAAGACCCTTCGCGTAATTTTGCCCCTTCCCCGGGGCAAATCACCGCTTTCCACGCCCCGGGAGGCATTGGTGTGCGGGTCGATTCCCACTGCTACACCGGCTATCACATCCCTCCTTTTTATGATTCCATGATTGCAAAAGTTATTACGCATGGCCATACCCGCCAAGAAGCAATTGCCCGCATGCGGCGGGCATTGGAGGAGTTTGTGATTGAAGGTGTCAATACAACCATCCCTTTTCATTTAAAAGTGCTGGAAGACCCCACATTTTTAGAGGGAACTATTGATACGACGTTTATCGAACGGATTCATTTTAAGTAGATTAAGAAAGGCGGTGCGTCATGAACTCCCACCGATTTTTTATCTTGAATATGGCTTTCGTGTTGTGCGGTTCACTCTGGCTGGTGAGCTGTAACCCGTTGCGGCTCAAAGATGATCAAGCTACGTTTAAGTCACACTGTTATCATTGGGCTGTGGATACCTCGTTGGCATACCAGCACCGGCAAGTAACCTTAAGCACCATGTTGACGGAATCCGGTAAGCTCATCATTGATAATGCCGTAGGCAGTATTGCCATCCGTCCCGGAAAGTGGTCTAATGTCTTTGTCAAAGGTGAAATTTATCTACCGGAGGGGCAACCGTTGGATAGTGTGAGTGTGCGTTCTCAAATCCAAAATTCCCCAACTCGGAGTGACTCAAATTTTGTGTACATTTATACCGATTATCGCCTGACGGATCGCTTTGATGGGTTTACCCTGATGGACGTGTTCGTGCCGGAAGAATTAAAAGAATTGGAAATTAGATCGAAATCTGCCTCAATCACCATCTCCCAGCTCAATGCGAACCTGATTATCGGATCACCATGCAGTAATGTAATTGCCCGTGAAATCACCGGTGATTCCGAAATATGGGTCGAATACGGAAACGTTATCTTGGAAAATAACGGTGGGCATGTGAATATTGAAAATATCGCCGGGGATGTTACTTTAATCGCTAAAGTGGAGAATGGAAAAACGTACGATGTCGAAACGGTGAGTGGCACCATCCAATTTATTCCCCGCAATAACAGTGGTAGCATCTCGATTGCCACGGTCTCCGGGCGCATTGATGTCAGTGAGAACCTGATCTCCACGGAGAGCAGCCCCTTCAGCGAAAACCCGGGATATGCCACGGAACTTCGGGGTGAGATCGAAATTCAAGGTGAAGATATTCCGCAAGCTGATGTCACGGATCGCCTGTTACAAATTAGTGCCGGTAAGCGTTCGGAAGCCCAAGTGGTTGAAGGGCGGTTGGGCACCGGCAGTGCCCGCATCTATCTAAACAGCACCAACGGTGATATTTACGTCCGCCAACCCTGATGATGGCTATCTTTAATACCACTCTGGTGATTTCCACCGCGATATATTGCATAACCCTGCTTTGGTTGTTAGCAGGGTTGTTTCGTTTAAAACCCGGACAATCGGAAGAACAACCGCGCGTTTCGGTGATTGTTCCGGCTCGGAATGAAGCCGCCACCATCCAAACTTGCCTTGAAGCCTTACTCCGCCAAACGTATCCCGTCGATAAATTAGAACTGATTTTTGTGGATGATCGATCGACTGATGAGACGGCAGCGATTATCCGTGCCTACGCCAACCGTTACCATCAAATTCGGTTGGTGTCCGTTACGGCAGAACAACCGCAGTTGGTCGGCAAGAAAAACGCGATCACGCAGGGGATCGCCCAAAGTAATGGGACGTTGATTTTAGCGCTGGATGCGGACTGCCAACCCGGCGCCGAGTGGGTGAGGCAGATGGTACGCTACTTTGAACCGGACGTGGGGGTAGTGGCAGGTTATGTGTACACAGAAACACCGGCGGAACATGTACCACACTGGCAACGGATGCGGGGCTTGGAACGGCTCGGGGTTGTTGCCGTTGCCGCCGGAAGCATGGGGTGGAACGTCGGGATAACCTGTACTGCCAACAATTTTGCCTACCGCCGGCAGGTTTTTGAAGAAGTCAACGGGTTTGCCGGCATTGGGCATATTCGTTCCGGGGATGACGATCTATTTGTGCAAAAGATTTTTCGGGAAACATCATGGCAGTTTCGCTATGCCACCCATCCGGGAACCTTTGTCCGCACCCAAGTACCAACATCTCTTCAGCAAGCTTGGCAACAGGAAAAACGACGCTCCAGCAAGGCAAAATATTATCCGCTGTGGTTGGTTCTGGCACTTATTCCGCCATTTGTGATGAATCTTCAATTTGGGGTTGCTCTCCTGACCGGTTTCTGGTGGCAGGGCATCATTCCGGTTGCCGGGGGCTGTTTTGGAGCCAAAACTCTGATTGAAGGATTGGTGATGGTGCGAACAAGCGCCCTATTTAAGCGATGGGACTTGTGGCGCTATTTCCCTCTGGTGGAAATACTCTATATCCCGTATTTCGTGGTGTTGGCAGTGGTGGGGACGTTCGGGAAATACCGGTGGAAGGATTAAAAAACCCGCCTTAAGAAAGACGGGTAAAAGGGAAACATGTTATATATACGTGCGCTCAAATTCAAAAGTAATCCCGGGAAACTGGAGGAAACCCACCTGTTCCAAAATTTGGTGGATCAATTTATCCGGTGCGATAATCAATTTGAGTTTCACTTGGCGGGAATAAAGCACATTGTAAATGTTTGCTAAATAGCCGATAGTCAGTGAGTTTACGTAATCCAATTCGTATAAATCTAAAATCACCGTTTTTCCTTTTTCCTGTGAACGGATCCATTTGCCCGATGGGCTAGCGATACTCTCAAAAACGGTTTGCACGTGTTCTGTAAATAATTCTCCTTGAAAACGGATGAGGGTAACCTCCTCTACATTGGGGGATACCAAAACTTCAACCGTGACATCAGCAAGTTCCAGTTGATCGATTACAGTCCAAACGGGTGGCATACGTTCTCCACGTCAACTAAGAGTTTGATTCAGAATGAGTTAGTACATAATTTCGGGCATTGATTCCGGCAACAGAACCATCGCCAACGGCACTTGCAACCGTATGCACCGAATATTGGCGGGCATCACCGGCGGCAAAAATACCGTCCCGGGAGGTTTGCAAGCGTTGATCGACCCAGATATAGCCATTCTCATCTAGGTCAACTATTCCGTGCAAAAATGCGGTGTTGGGGGTTTGCCCGATGGAAACGACACAGCTATCCACTTTGAGATAGTCTGGTTGGTCTGTTTTCCGGTGGCGTACTTGCACGCCTTCAAGTTGTTCTTCTCCCAGAACCGCCGTCACTTCGGTTTCCAGCAGGGTCGTGATCGCCGGATATTCGGTTAATTGATCCTGTAATGCCGCTTCTGCCTGTAGGGCACGACCCCGGTGAATCAGTATGACTTGTCGGGCATATTTCCCCAGCATGAGTGCATGGGTAAGCGCACCATCACCACCACCGATTACCGCCACAATTTGATCTTGAAAAAGCGCACCTTCAATCCCAGTCCGGTAGTAAAGACCCTGTCCTTCCCAGCGTTGGGCACCCGGGCACGCCAACGGGCGGGGAGAAGACCCGGGGGCAAGAACCATTGCTTTACCATATATAATGTGATCGTCTGTTTCGACAAACATGTCACCGTCATAGTCAATATTCAGGGCATTCACTTCCCCGCGTACCAACCGAAGCCTGTAACGACAGGCATGATCTTCAACGGCTTTTGCTAATTGGAAGCCGGAAATCCCGTGTGGAAACCCCGGATAATTATCCACATGTTCCATAAAAGCGACATGTCCCCCCACCGTGTGATGCTCCAACAGCATCACACGTAAATTTGCCCGTCCGGCATACAATGCTGCTGTTAAGCCGGCAAGACCGCCACCGACAATCACAACATCTACATCGCTAATCGGTTTTTTCGTATCAAACATGGGGGGGTAATATAGCCGCCATCCAAAAGGTTGTCAATAACAGGGTTACATCGTAGGGGATACGACGTGCACTTGTAAAGGTTGCCGCGTATCCAGATGCACATCCCGTTGTGGAAATGCAATACCAATTCCGTGTTCCCGGAAAAGTTCATCGATCCGAAACCGTAGATCACTTTTGACTTGCTGGGCATCCATCAGTGTATTGATTTTCACCCAAAAATGAACTTCAAAATCGAGGGTGTTATCCCCAAAGTCAGAAAACAAGATAATCGGCTCGGGTTCAGGGATGATCGAGGCCTGTTCTTTTACCGCCTGCCGGAGGAGTTGCGCCACTTGCTGCGTAGGCGAACCGTATTCCACCCCCACCCGAACATTAACACGCACATTTTTATTGGGAGAGAGAGTCCAATTGATGACCGTTTTCTCCAAAAAAACACTGTTGGGAACTAAGATATAAATCCCTTCAAACGTACGGACGCGGGTGCAACGTGCGCCAACCTCTTCTACTGTCCCGTGATTCCCTTCAATTTCAACCATATCCCCAATACGCACCGGTTGTTCGATCATGATGATCAAGCCACTGATAAAATTGTTGAGGATATTCTGCGCCCCAAAACCGAACGCAATCGCCACAGCTCCCCCTAAAAAGGTAAAAATGGTCAGGGGGATATTAGCTACCTGCAACGATACCAAAAAAATTAAGAAAATGGTGGTGTAATACAGAATATTCTCAATGAGAATCGCTGGTGTGGGTTCCACACCCATCCGCATGAACCCATCACGAGTCCGTTTGCGGATAAAATATCGGGCAAACAACATCCCTAAGCCCAACACAAATGCCGCAGTGACCACATCTCCAACGATGACCCAATTGCCGCCGATAGTGATCAATTGAGTATTCCAAATTTGGAAGAAAAGGCGCATGGCTTGTACCCTTACAAAGAGAAAACAGATAAAGGCTGAGGTGAGAATCGTCGAAACCGGTGTTTCTTTTTTCTAAGAAGTAACCGATTTCTATACTGCACCTCAGCCCAAACTAAAACGAATGACCGCGATAAGCCCATGATAACAAAAGCAGTGAGCGAATACTCCAAGCGATGGCTCGTACCCAATTAGTGCGCACTAAAAATTGGTAAACATCTGGATCAAACCCCTGTGTGAGTTTATCGTGTGCCGGTGCTTGCCAGAGTGCCGTCGAGAACTAAATTAGTCCTAGCAACCCGATTCCAGACCATGCGACAACCGGCGGCATCCAGAGCGGCGGTTGGACCGCCAAAATAACGGCGGTAATTAGTTCAATTATCATTACCGGAGCAACGATACATGTGATTCGCTTCCGATGTGCATGTTCGTAATCTCTAAATTGATCCGTACCCACGCGCGACAACAATGGATAGTGCACGAACTGGATTACCCAAATCAAGCCACACATAAATACGGTTGAAAATATCTGAACCAGTAGGATTTACATCATCATGGTATTTGGAGCTTATTTTTGACTTTTAGCAACTTTTTTCGGGCAAGATCGGCATATAAACTTTCAGGATAGCTAAACAAAATTGATTCTAATTCCACTTTTGCGGCTTCATAGTCGTGCTGCACATCGCTATAGATGGTAGCCGTCCGGTCCATCGCTTCTGGGCAGAGCGGGCTGGCGGGATAATCTTTGGTTAGCGAGCGGTATGCCGTAATGGCATGTTCATAATCCCCTTTTTTTTCATACTGCAACGCGATCTGAAATAGGGCATCATCTGCGAGAGCCGAGTTCGGATTCCGTGTCACCAAGCCTTGAAATACTCGAATGGCTTCCTCATATTGTATCTGTTCTGAGAGCAACCATCCATTGAGAAACTCTTGTAATTCTGAATCTTCTATATCTTTATTTTCATCTAAGAAAAATTGTAACCGTAACGCATCATTGAGATAAATTCCGTTCGTGTACGTTTTGATCATCCCGGTCAGGATGTCTCCGGCACGTTCCAGATCACCCTGTAAGAGTGCCAAATAACCGAGTTTATACTTCGCTTTTTCAACGATATCCGCTGCCGCGGTTGCCTGCATAATACTCTCATACTGTTTTTGAGCATTTTCCAGTTCACCTTTCACCAAATAGGCATCCCCAACCCGAAACCGAACATCAATCGCGGCGACACTGCGCGAAAATTGTGATAAGTATTGCGAATAGGTTTCAATCGCATTATCCGGCTGGTGCAGTTTATCCAGATAAAGATTGCCCATTTTCACATAGGCATCTGCGGCTTGGTTGGAACGGGGATTTCGGTTGATAATTTGCCGGTATGCCTCAATCGCTGCGTCATAATCACCGAGTTTTGAGAGTGTTTCCGCTTGGTAAATTTGCCCTTGAATTGCAAATGGACTCGTTGGATAGTGGGTCAACAAATGGTCAAATGCGTGGCGTGCGGTTTCATATTCACCCTCGTCCATGCAGCGTCGTCCAAAATTGAGCAATTCGCGCCCGTTCCCATTGGACTTTTGGTCAAAAATGATGATCTCCGCTAACCCTTTTGCCGCCTGACCGCTAATCAAATATAAATCACCCAGTACTTTACGGATATTGACCTCATTGGGAAATTCTGCTAGCGCCGCTTGGGTCACTTCTAGGGCAAGCGACCAAATGCCTTCATCTTCAGCTAATTTTTTGATACGTCCTTCCACCCATGCTTGTTGGCTCGGTTGGGCATACATATACAAGAGGTATTCCCGAATAGCCTCCCGAAAATTCATCTGCACTTCATAAATCCGCGCCAACTCCCGGGAGAATAACGTTGGATTTTGCCGCTGTTGTCGCCCCTTCAGATAGGTTTGGGTCGCTTCATCCAGCATCCCATTGGAAAAATAGAGATTTGCCACGGTAATGACCGAATTGTCCGACGGGTCTAGCTGCAGAATCCGCTCCCATTGTTTGATGCCCTCTTCCCGTTGCCCCACTTTGATCAAGGACTCTCCCAACCAGCGTAGATATTGCGCGTTATCCGGGTCTGTTTCCAGACGGGTTTGGCAGAGCGTCACGGCATCATCATATTGTTTGAGTTGCAACATGTTTCGCACAATTCCGTCAAAAATGATCGGATTATTCGGGTAATTTGGTTCCAACGCGCGATAAATTTCCAACGCTTTGTGATATTGATTAAGCCGCTCAAACTGGCTTGCCACCCGTAACTGCCGTGTCAGGTGTTCATTATTGGGCGTCACTTGACGTGGCTGTTGGGCAAATGTGATGTTGGACGTTCCGAAAACTACGGACAATACAATCAAGACGTAAGCTACTGTTTTCTGCATGAAACCTCCACTGCTATTTTAGCTATCGAAACCAAGAATCAGTACGGGTAAATCGATATTGGAAACACCGCGCTGCTCTAAATCCCAAACAAACTGCTCAAAATAAGAAACACCGGTCGACATTTCGTCAGCAAATTGTTTAATCGGCACGATTTCGATTCCGGCATCGATCAAACCCAAATTATGGAAAATCGTCATTTTGGCACAAACGTTGTACACCATGAATGCATACTTACCAAATTGAACTTCTACACCTAATGATTCTTTGATGAAATCCATAGCACGGTAAGGTCTTGCCGGTTTGGGATCGGATTTGGGTTTATAATCGCTGGTGTAATATTCGGTTGGATAGTCACAATAAATTTTGTTATGCCGATCATCCTGCCAACTTAATTTTGTAAATTCGGCTTTAAATGCTTTATTCAGCCGTTTCGGACTGTATAATGCTCTTCCGGGCATCGTTTTTTCTTTGCTGGTTTTGGTTTTATACCGGGTGGCGTCAACTAACTGGATTACCTGTTCGACTTCCGATAATAGATGAGGATATTGTTGATGAATGACATTTTCTCCGTTGTTGAAGGAATACTTTCCGGCGATGATCATTTTGTATACGCCCCGTTTTCGATTTGTTTCCATTCGGGGGGTATTTGGGTGACTTTTTCTTTACCGGTTGGTTTATGAACCGGTTTTCCTAAAGGGCGGATTTTGAGATTACCGGCATAAAAATCGTGAATACGTTGCTGACCAATCTGGATATATTTTGCTTCTTTTTCGCAACCAATCACCTTTCGGTGATGCCTCAATCCCGCAATTAAGGCAGATGCAACCCCACAATATGGATCGAATATAAAATCATCATTGTTTGTAAATGCTAACAGACATCGTTCAACCAATTCAATCGGGAATTGGCAAGGATGCTCTGTTTTTTCAGGATGGTTCGATTTTACATTGGGAATATCCCATA